>JAEZJB010000127.1 GCA_023415845.1 Chloroflexota bacterium
AGCGACTTCTGGAAGACCATCGAGAGCTTGCTCCACCGCCAGGAGCGGTTGAGTTCGGCTTCCGAGAGGCGAACCAGGTCGGTGCCATTGACGATGATCTGGCCGGAGACGCGCGCATTGGCGGGCAGCAGCCGGAGGATCGCCAGGGCGATGGTCGACTTGCCGGACCCACTTTCGCCGACAAGGCCGATGCTGGCTCCCTTCGGCACGGTCAGCGACACATCGTCGACGGCGGAGACGAGACCACGGTCGGTGCGATAGGTAATTCCGAGATTGCGCAGTTCCAGGAGTGGGGGCTGCTCGCTCATGCCTTCACCTTCCGGCTGCGCGGCGAAAGAACGTAGGAGATGCCGTCACCGACCAGGTAGAACCCGAGCACGGTGATGACGATGGCGATACCGGGGAGGACCGAGACCCACCAGGCGGTGGTGATGCTGGTGCGGCCATCGAAGATCATCCGGCCCCAGGTTGCCTTGTTGGGGTCGCCGAGCCCGATGAACGACAGCCCGGCCTCGATCAGGATCGCCCCGGCGATGTCCAGCGACGCATTGGCGATCAGCGGCTGGATGCCGTTGGGGACGACGTGTTTGAACAGGATCTTCGGTTTCGACTCGCCGAGGGCGGTGAGGCCCTGGACGAAGGTGCGTTCGCGCAACGAGAGGGCCTGGGCGCGCATCAGGCGGGCGCTGGTGGGCCAGGCGGTCAACCCGATCACGACCATCACGTAGAAGATGCCCGAGCCGAAGGTGGCGACGATCACGATGATCAGGAAGAAGGCCGGGATGATCAGGAACATGTCGGTCAGGCGGCTGAGCAGGATATCGGTCCAGCCACCGTAGAACCCGGCCAGCGACCCGACCACGACACCGACCACCATCGAAATGGCGGCGGCGACCAGCCCGATCGAGAGGGAGACGCGGGCGCCATAGACCAACTGGGCGAGGATGGACCGCCCGAGGTGATCGGTGCCAAGCGGGTAGCCCTCGGTGCCGATCGGGGCGAGGCGGGGACCACCAAGCTTGAACGGGCCGTCTGGCGCGATGACCGGCGCAAAGATCGCGGCGAGACCGACCAGGATGAGGATGGCCAGGCCGATCGGCCCGACCCGGCTCGCGGCGAAGGCTTTCCAGAAATGCTTGACCTTGCCGTCGCGGACAACGGGCGGCAGGGCGAGTTCGTCGATTGCAAGTGGTGCTTCAGCCATTAGCGGAGCCTGATCCGGGGGTCGAGCAAGGCATACACAATATCGGTGATGAGCACGGCGATGGAGACCGTGATCGCGAGGATCAGGTAGATCCCCAGCAGGAGCGGATAGTCACGTCGCAACACGGCATCCAGGGTGAGCCGGCCGATACCCGGCCAGGCAAAGACGATTTCGATGAGGGCGGCCCCGGTGAAGAGGAAGCCCAGAGAGAGACCGAAAACGGTCACGGTCGGCAGGAGGCCGTTGCGCAGGGCGTAGCGGCGGAAGATCTTGCGCTCGGGGACGGCAGCGGCGCGGAAGGTAGTGACGTAATCCTCGCGCTGTTGCTGCACCACGCTGGCGCGGGTGATGCGGAAATAGACCGGGATCTGGACGAGGGCGAGCGTGATGACCGGCAGGATCATGTGCTCGGCCACGTCGAGGACGGCCCGGAAGCCGGTGTAGTTGGCGCGCACCGTGCGCATGCCCGAGGTGGGCAGCCAGCCAAGTTTGGACGAGAAGATCACGATCAGCACGAGGCCGAGCCAGAAGGCCGGGACGGCGAAGAGCGCGTAGTTGCCGAACGAGAGCACGTTATCGGTGACCGAGCCGCTTTTCTGGGCGGCCAGGGCGCCGAGGATGGTGCCGATGCTGACGGCGACGAGGGCGGCGGTGCCGGTGAGCAGGAGTGTGGCGGGAAGCCGGCTCATGATCACGTCGATCACGGGCTGCTTGAGTGTGATCGAGTCACCGAGGTTTCCCTGCAGCAACTGCTTCATGTATTGCCAGAACTGCACGGGCAGCGGTTGATCCAGGCCATAGCGCGCCTGAATCGCGGCAATCTGCTCGTCGGTCGGGTTGTCGCGTCCTGCCAGCACACGCGCCGGATCGCCCGGTGCCGCCCGCAGCAGGAAGAACGTGACCACGATCGAGAGCAGGATCGTGGGAATGATGGATGCGAGTTGGCGAAGGAGATAACGACCCATACGGCCTCGTAACGGTAAGCGGTTGCGGTCAGGCGGTGGTGTGGAGCGCGCCCAGGAGACAACTCGTCCCGGTCAGGGACGTTCCGGTGAGCACCCGCAGGCGCTCGACTGGAACGGTCCCCTTCCGGCGGCCGCGGGCGGAGGGATCCGGTGCGGCGAGCCTGGTGACAGCCGGGGGCTGACCCGTCCGACGACGGTGCCAGTCAGCCCCCAGGGAGCCTAGCCTTCGAGCTTGGTGAGCGTCAGGCGGTTCATGCCGACCAGGTTGGAAGCCGGGTCGTTGGCATCCAGCCAGTAGCCGGAGAGCCGGTTGGTCCAGGCGGTGTAGTAGGACTGGAGGGCGAGCAGGACGCCGGGAAGTTCGTCGGCCATGATCTGCTGGGCCTCGAAGTAGAACGGCGCGCGCTCTTCCGGAGTCGGGGCGGAATCGCCTTCGACGAGCAGGGCATCGAACTCGGCGTTCGAGAAGCCCCAGTGATTGAGGGTGCCCTCGGACCCCCAGCGCAGGGCGAGGTTGGCCGGATCCGGGCCCTGGAAACCACCGATGGAGCCCATGTCGAAGTCGCCGGACGCGAGCTGCTCGTCCCAGGCAGCGAACTCGAGGGTGATGAGCTCGACCTCGACGCCGATGGCGGCGAGCTGTTCCTTGATCACGGTGGCGGTATCGGTGAGTTCCTGCCAGCCGGAGAAGATGTAGTACTGCAGCTTGAAGCGGGTGTCACCGTCGAGCGGGAAGCCAGCCTCGTCGAGGAGGGCATTGGCACCGTCGATGTCGAAGGCCGGAGCCTGCGCGTCCGGGTTGCTGGCCCACTGGATAACGGTCGGGTAGAAGCCGGTCTGCGGCTCGCCGAGGCCGGCGAGGGCGGTGGCGACGATCTGGTCGCGGTCGATGCCCATGGCGATGGCGCGGCGCACGTCCACATTGTCGAGCGGAGCGCGGGTCATGTTGAAGCCGAGGTAGATCGGGCTCGGGTACATCTTGCCAGCCGTGACGAAGTTGGCATCGGCTTCAAGCGTCGGCACCTGGGCGGACGGCACGCCGGCGACATCGATTTCGCCGTTGAGCAGGGCCTGAACCTCGGTGTTGGGGTCCGGAATGATCTGGTAGATCACGCTTTCGAGGTACGGGCCTTCACCGAAGTAGGACTCGTTGGCTTCGAGCTCGATCGTCTGGCCAGGGGTGTAGGAGACGAACTTGAACGGGCCGGAGCCGATCGGGGCCATGTTGGCCGGATTCTCGGTCCAGTCGCCGTCGGCGTAAATGTGGGCCGGCATGACCATCACTCCATACCAGGAGAGGAAGCCGATGATGGACGACGAGGCGCGGGAGAGGTTGAGGACGGCGGTGTAGTCGTCCACGACATCGACCGACTCAAGCGCACTGATGAGGGCGGCAGCCGTGGTGGATGGGTCGGCGATGATGGTCTCGAACGTCCACTTGACGTCGTTGGCGGTGACCGGAACCCCATCGTGCCAGGTGGCGAGCGGATTGAGGGTGACGGTGATGGCCATGCCGTCATCGGAGACTTCGTAGCCGGTGGCGAGTTCCATGATGACGTTGAAGTCGTTGTCGAGCGAGAAGAGCGAGTTGTAGATGTTGCAGGCGATCGGCCACAGGTTGTCGTCTGCGGTCAGGTTG
>JAEZJB010000157.1 GCA_023415845.1 Chloroflexota bacterium
CTCCGAGTTGGCTACCACGCGACAACGGATGCGCCGACCGTGATCAACCTGTCCAATCACTGCTATTTCAACCTGGCAGGGGAAGGCAACGGCACCATTCTCGACCATGTGATCCAGCTTCGCGCCAGCCGCTTCCTGTCTGTTGACGCTACGCTGATCCCCACCGGCGAACTCGCTCAGGTGCGGGACACGCCCTTTGACTTCACCGAAGCGCACGTGATCGGCGAGCGGATCGACACACAAGAGGATGAACAACTGGCCATCGCCGGGGGCTATGATCATTGTTTCGTCTTCGACACCGACGTCGAGTCCGGCTGGCTGGTCAGGGTTGCTGATCCGGGCAGTGGCCGCGTGTTGACGGTCCAGACCGACCAGCCTGGCGTCCAGTTCTATTCCGGCAACTTCCTCGACGGCTCATTTGCCGGCACGAGCGGAAAAGTTTACGAGCGCCGGGCCGGGTTCTGCCTGGAGACCCAGCATTTCCCGGATTCTCCAAACCATCCAGAATTCCCCAGCACCGTCCTTCGGCCCGGAGAGGAATTCGCATCCACCACCATCTTCGGCTTCGAAACCCAGTGAGAACCTGCGCCAATCGGTGAACCTCAGCGACACCGGGTACGGGCGGATATGCCGCGCTTGCGGACGAATCAATCGATTCGGGAAGTACGCGGCTGTCGTCCGGCCGGCCGATTGGCCCAGGCGCTAACTGAAGGAGGCGCAGGCACCGACAATGGTCCCTGCGCCTCCTTCAGTCGGGACGTAATGCAAGACTACGGGATGTTCGCCATCTGGTCCCGCACGGCCTCCATGGCTGCCACTGCGGCTGCCATGTCGATCTCGGCCTGCTCGTTCATGAAACCGACGCTGTAGATAAACCAGCGGTCGTCGTTGCGCTGCATCAGCCAGGTGCCACTCAGCACGCCCATTTCGGACCCGCCCTTGAATCCGACATACGGCCAGATTTCCGCATCGAACACGAGTTGCGTCTCGAGGGCAATCACCTCACGGGCCGGACGCAGTTCATCTGGCATCGAGGCAAGGTAGAGCCAGTCGACGGTGCGAGCTAGTTCGTCCCGGGTGGCGAACCATTCGACCCGATCGATCTCAAGTGGGGCTGACTGCTGGATATCCGCCAGCGCCTCGTACGGAATGGTGTCGATCTCCTCGGCAAGGATTCGGCGGCGCTCGTCAACACTGGCCGCGTAATAGGCATCCAGCTTGTCGGAGGGGTAGGCGAATTTCATCATCGCCAGTTCACGGGTGGAAATTAGCGGCAGATTCGGCGTCGGGTCGGTCACAAACTGCGCCATCATCTGTTCGACATTTTCCCGGCCAGCCAGAGCCAGCAACGTGTCGGTCGCGGTGTTGTCGCTCTTCTGCATCATTCGTTCAGCCAGGTACCGCATGGTGAAGGTGGAGCCCGGCAGCACGTAGCGCAAATCGCCTCCCGGGACGCTGCGGTCGGCCTCGGTGATTTCGACCATTTGGTCCCAGGTCAGTTCGCCCTGCCCCACCAACTGGGTGAGGGTGGCCAGGATCCAGAACTTGAAGGAGGACCCGATCGGGAGCATCACGTCCGGGTTGATGGCAAATACCGTCTGGAGATCACCCTGATTGACGATTTCGGTGACGAGAAGCGCATAGTTTGGCGCCGCAGCCGCCAGCAACGGCTCGATTGACGACCAATCAACCGGTGCCAGGGCTACTGGTGAGGCGACCGGGGTTCCCTGGGCGCCGCTCTTGCGGACAGCGAGTGCCGAAGCGAGTGCGACGGTGCCAAGCAGGGCGTGGCGTCGATGCAGGCGAGTGGTGATTGGTTCAGTCATGGTGTCCTCCGGCAGGCACAATTCACATCCTCCTAGATTGTAGAAACCAGATGAGCAAGATGATTGTCCTGCCTTCCCAACGGTTCATCCATGCGTCCCAATCCCGGGAAGCGACTACAATCAGGGTCCTGCAGGCAACCTTCCCCATCCGGAGGAATATTCGAGATGACGACCCGCATCGATAGCCACCAGCACTTCTGGAACCCGGAGAGCCGCGAGTATCCATGGATGCCGGAGCAACTCAAGCAGCTCTTCGGGCCTGAGGACCTCTCGCCCCTGCTGGAGAGGAATGGCTTCCAGCGCTGCATCCTGGTCCAGACCGTTGGCGACGTCCAGGAGACTCGCGAGTTCCTGGACATCGCTGGTGAGCATGATTTAGTGGCAGGAGTCGTGGGCTGGGTCGACCTGCTGGATCCGTCGACTCCCCAGACGCTGGAGGAGCTGCGACGAGGCCCCAATGGGCACTATCTCGTCGGGATTCGTCACCAGGTCCATGATGAAGAGGATCCGGACTGGCTGCTGCGCGAGCCGGTCCAATCCAACTTCGATGCGATTGCCTCCCACAACCTTGTTTACGATCTTCTGGTACGAACGAAGGAACTGCCTTCGGCCATCACCGTAGCCCGCGATTTTCCCCATGTGCAGTTCGTGGTGGATCACATCGCCAAGCCACCGATCGCCAGTGGCGAGACGGAACCATGGGCCTCGCTGATGCGCGAGTTCGCCGGGTTGCCCAACGTTGCCTGCAAGCTTTCGGGGATGGTGACCGAGGCCGATCCGGAGAACTGGTCGGTAACAGACCTGGTTCCGTATGTGTCGACAGTCGTGGAGATCTTTGGTCCGGAGCGGCTGATGTTCGGGTCGGACTGGCCCGTCTGCACATTGGTGGCCTCCTACGATGACGTTGTGACGGCCACGCGGACGGCGCTGAACCAGCTGGGTGTGCTCGACGACGCTTCATCGGCAGCCATCTTCGGGGGGACGGCTGCGCACTGGTATTCCCTTCCGCGTTGACCTCGCACAGAGAGGTATCTTCGATGACACAGCCGACCATCACCGCCGACCAGCTAACGCGTGATCTCGTCACGACCGCCGACGCACTTCGCTCCCTCTACGACGCACCGCGCGATGTGTCGTTGCGGAAGGAATCGGCCGAGTTGACCGACCTCGAGCGAGCGTTCATTGAAGCGGCACCCTTTTACCTGCTGGCGACCTCGGCGCCCGATGGCACCTGTGACGTCACGCCGAGGGGTGATCCGCCCGGGTCGGTGCTGGTCGTCGACGAGCGAACCCTGGTGCTCCCTGACCGCCCGGGGAACAACCGGCTCGATGCGCTGTGGAACATCGTGGCCAATCCGCACGTCGGGCTACTGTTTCTGGTACCGGGCTGCGACGAGACGCTGCGGGTAAATGGCACGGCGACCCTCACAACCAATCCGGAGGTACTGGCGGCCCTGGCCATGGGCGACAAGGCTCCTCGCCTGGCGATCGTGGTGAGAACCGAGGCCGTATACATGCACTGTGCGCGGGCGTTTCGCCGGTCTCGGCTGTGGGACACGACGACCTGGCCGGAAGCAGGCAGCGTGCCGCGCATGCCTGAGGTGCTGAAGGCGAAGCTCGGGTTGGCAGAGTCGGTAGAAGAAATCGCTGCCGAGCGTGAAGAGCGATACCGCACGACGCTGTACTGAGCTTCGAGTGCCGATCCAATCGGTAAACAACCGCCCTGCTGCTGCCATTCCCAGCAGGGCGGTTTGCCAGTCCGGCTTTGGGAGCACCTACCAGAGACGCTGGCGGTATTCCTCCTGGCGCTTGCCCTGTGACTCGTCGGGGGCAGGCATGTCCTTCTGCTCGCACATGATGGCCGCCAGCGTCGGGATATCGTCCTCGTTGGGCCACGTTTCCGGTTTCCACATGCCAGAGCGCAGGAAGGCCCGGGCACAGTGCATGTAGACCTCGTCGATCTCGACGACCATCGCCAGGTTGGGTGCCTTGCCTCGATACTTAAGGGAATCGAGCAACTCAGGGTCGTTGGAAATGAAACAGCGACCGTTGACCCGCAGCGTTTCGTCGACGCCCGGGATGACGAAGATCAGCCCGATATGAGGGTTGGCTATGATGTTGCGGTGGCCATCGATGCGGCGGTTGCCGGGCCGGTCGGGGATCACCAATGTGCGAGCGTCGAGCACCTTGACGACACCCGGACCGTCGCCCTTGGGGGAAACATCGCAATTGCCTTCGGCGTCGGCGGTGGCGATCATGAAAAACGGGGCGTTGGCGATGAACTCTTCAATCAAGGGAGTGAGATAGGACGTGTGTTTCTCGGCAATTGTTGAGTGAGGGCGTCCGTTTACCTCGTAGATTTCGTCGACCGACGTTAGCCGGCCGGCTCGAAGCCGCTCTACCAGCGCCGAAGCGTCCCGTGCGCCATCCACCGTCAGATCCGTCGCCATGCCACTCTGCCTTCCCGACCATGCACCTGTTTCACACTCACCCGCAGTCCGTGGGTCCTGGCTCATGCTACCAGACCATCACCCACCGTCTGGCCACGCTGCTTCTCGTTGATGTCGCTCTTCGGTTGTGGACATTTCCAGAGCCGCGCGAGCGAATCGAATCGTGAACATCGCGCCTTGCCCTGGCGAACTGACGACCGTCAGAGATCCATGCTGGCGGCTCACCAGATCGTGGGCGATGGCCAGGCCGAGACCGGCGCCGGTACCCGTTCGCGATTGGTTGGCCCGATAGAACCGCTCGAAGAGGTGCGGCAGGTGTTCGGGCGCGATGCCGGGTCCACGATCGACGACCTGGATCGTCAGGGTACGGTCGTTAC
>JAEZJB010000177.1 GCA_023415845.1 Chloroflexota bacterium
AGGTCTTGACGCCTCGCAGAGTCTTCCCAGGATCTGGCGTTATCTTGAGGACTTCATCTCTCTTCAAGCCGCTCAGCGACGCGATCAGTTCACTGGCTATCTTCGACATCTTCCCTGGAGGATTTGGTGCATCCGCAGCCTTAATGACATCAATAGTTGGCATGAAGTTTACAGTCCCTTCGCGACCATTCAGACAATGCAGCAAGTATACACATTCAAATGACTTTTCAATGAATACTCTCCACGCAATAACAAGGATTTTCTCATGCACAATTGTCTCACTCATCCACTCAATCATATATGGTTGCGCTGATTACAAAGCACTCCAACAATTGGACGCTCGATTGCATAAACACCGATACCGAGATCGATAATCATCTCTACCAACTGCCAACCGAGCGTTATGCAGCCATACACAGAGTGACCGATGTGGTGACATTCGACCTGATCATTCAGGAGTACTTATAGCCCCCTGACAGGGATGATCCCAGCAACCAGAAGCGTCGATCACGGGAACTCCTCTCGAACTCCGCTGGACCTCATCCGAAAATGATCATGCGCAACCGGGGTGATGAATTCAACTTATCAGCCATGAAACTACACGCGCTACCGGTGAAGCTCGGTTGACCAATCACCTCACGTTGAGATGGGCCATGACGATGGTTATTGGCCCATTCATCCAGCATGAGAGAGGTATTTCAGGCGCCGAATTCGACCTGAATGTTCCCCGGGGCGGTCGCATAGAAGCCGTAGGAATGCCCGGTATCGCCAGGAGCATCCATCTCGTATCCTGCCTCGAGCAGCTGCTGATGTACCGCGTCTACCCGGTCGCGTGACTCAAGGAAGAAGCCAAGATGGAACGTCCCGGGATAGCCATCGCCCCATGATCGCCCCGCCTTCATCAAGGACAGTACGAGGCCATCATCATCGAACATGACGGTGAACCCAGCATTTCCCCCACCATTCCGCAGACCGCAGAACGTTTCGAGGAAGGTGGCCATGGCCGTTACATCCGGCACGGCAAGGTTGAGATGATTTAGCTTCAAGATGGCCTCCGTTGTGGTGACTCCCGTCTGACGATGCGATTGCTCGTTTCGTTCAACGCCCCGTTGGCGGGGATGTGAGGCCGGACAGCGGCGTCCAGGGGAGGGGCTTATGGAGTTGACAGCGGCTCCTGGAAACCGAGGTCAGTCGTCGCGGCGGGTGCCTGCTGGTGTGGCCACCGGTTCCAGTTCCACGCCGCCACCTGTCGAGGGCGGGCGAGTCGCAAGGTCACTGGTGATGTACCAGTCGTAGACCTCCCGGGTGGCAGGCGCCGCGTAGGTAACACCTTCACCGACGTTTTCGATCATGATCACCGAGGCGATGGTTGCTTCGTCGCCTTCGCCGCCATAACTGGCGAACCATGAGTGCGGGCGGTCACTGCCATCCAGTTCGTTCTGGGCGGTGCCGGTCTTGCCGGAGATTGGCCAGTCGAGATCGCCAAAGACTTTGTTGGAGCCGACATTTTGGGGATTGTGCGTCTGCTCGGCCAGCGCGGACTGAAGTTCTGCCATCTGGGCGGCAGAGAGCGGGATCTTGCCAATCACCACGCGCTCACCAACCTGGGTGATGGTGCCATCGGGATCCTGCACGCGGTCGACAATGTAGGGCTGTAACAGTTCTCCGCCATTGGCAATCGCGGCGTAGGCGTTCGCCATCTGCAGCGGCGTGGCCGTCATGTAGCCCTGGCCAATGGCGAGGATGACGGCATCTCCGGTTGCCCAACCGTCGTTGATGACGGACTGCTTCCAGGCAGGGTCGGGGATGGTGCCGCCAAGTTCGGGGTAGTACGGGATGCCGGTTGGTGCACCGAGGCCGAACGCCCGAGCCATCTCCGGCAAGGCGTAGGGATCGAGCTTATCGAGGTCGGCGCCAATCTGATAGAAGACGGTGTTGCAGGACCGAACGAGGCCAGAGTGGAGGGTCAGTTGTCCCTGGGCCTCAAGGTCGTTTTCCACGACCCAGTCGTTCCAGGTCTGACTGCCGATGGTGACGCTGGCAGGACAGTCGATGGGGGTGTCGCCGCTGTAGTCGAGGTAGTGCATGGCGGCAGCCGTCGTGATCACCTTGAAGATCGACCCAGTTGGGTAGACCTCACGAGTTGCCCGGTTGGCCTGGGGCCGGAGCAGGGAATCGTTCAACAGTTCGAGATCGGCTTCGGTCCAGGTGTTGGAGACGGCGTCGTTCGGGTCGAAGGTTGGATGACTGACCAACGCGAGCACCTCTCCAGTTCGAGGGTCAATGAAGACACCGGCACTGCGGAGGCCGTCGCGCCCATTGACCGACTCCTGGGACGTCAATGCCATGTCCACCTGTTGCTGGAGCTGGAGGTCGATGGTGGTGTAGATGTCCTTCGGTGGGGTGCCCTCGCTGGTCGCAATCTCGCTCACCTTTTCGCGGGTGCTGCAGTTGATGACGTTCAGCGAGCCACCCGGCTTGCCGGCGAGAATCTCATTGGCGCCAAACTCGAGACCGGCGCGGCCAACCATGTAGTTGAGATGAACCGTGCCAGTGTCATCGCCGAGCACGTCCTCCTGAGTGGCCGGACTGACCCACCCCGTAACATGGGCGGTGAGTTCACCATAGGGGTAATAACGGGCTTCGGCGGCCTGGACGACCGCGCCCGGGATCTGCTGGATCTTGTTGATCAGGTCGGCATCTGGCTCACCCGGCAGGTCCTTGATCGGCATGTGCCAGGCGGGATCCCAGCCTTCGCGGTTGATCATGGCCAGGATGTCGTCGGGCTTCATGCCGACGATGGGGGCGAGGGCGTTGGCCAGTTCCTGCTGGTCGGGCACGTCGCCGGGGATCACGCCGATCCTGGAAACCGGAGCATCCTCGGCGAGGACTTCGCCATTGCGATCGTAGATGGTGCCGCGTTGGGGGATCGCACCTTCGAAATCGACACATGCCGAGGAGCCAAGCTGGCGGAAGATGAGGGAGGGCGTCCAGGCCACTCGCCACGCATCGTCCTCCTTGACCAACGGAATGACGTTGCGATCGGTAATGGTGCCGACGAGATCTGACTGATAGGTGACCTGCACCGTCACCTCGCCACTGAGGTTCGGACCGTCGACGATTTCGGCGTTGACGGAGATCAGGCCGGCCTCTTCGGCAATGGCGGAGTAGCGCTTGGCGAAATCGGCCCGACTGGTCGAGGCCTGGACCTCCTTGGTGGAGAGGTCGTACATGGCGCTGTAGTCGCCGGTGGACCAGAGGGCCAACCAGTTTTCGGCGACCCGCAACGGCGCCTGGGTATCGACTTCCGTGGGAGTAGGCGCCGTGGTGGGCTCCTCGGTCGGCTCCAGCGTGGCCGTCGGTTCTTCCGGCGCCAGCCCGAGTTGGGTGCCTTCCGGCGTGACGCGCTGCGCTACCTGGTTGAGGCCACCGTCGTCGTCGCTGAACTTGTCCGCCACGAGCAGGGCGCCGGTGGCGATGACGGCCAGCAGCAGGATGGCGGCGAAGACCCACGGCCAGCGAGGGCGGACGACCTGTTGGGCGTAGGGAGAACCGTAGGCATTTCCGTAGCGAGACACGTGGGCATCCTGATGGAGAGAGCGGGTGGCCGGGACAGGGCGAGCAAAGGACGAAGGACCACCGGAGAAGCCTGTACGTTCATGCTAGCATGCCAGCAAGCAGCAGGTGCCCTATTCCATCAACGCTTCGGAAGCCAGATCGGTTTTCCAGACGCCTCGTTTCACCATTGGTTCGACGCCGATGGTGGCCAGCGTGGCCGGATCGGCGAGGAGATCGATGGCGATCACCTTGCCCTGATCGTCTACGGTGAAGGCGAAGGCGACGCGCGGATCGCGCCCGGCGAACCAGGCGGCACCGGGAAGACCATCGACCAATGCAAGGCGAGCAGCGGCAGCCCGGCCCGAGAACGTTCGCGCGACCGCGTCTGCGCCCTGGACGACGGGATCGGCCCCCATTTGCCGGGCTCCGCTGTCGGCCCGGAGTACGACATCCGGCGCCAGCAAGGAGATCAGTTCCGGCAAGTCACCCCGGCGGGATGCCCGGAGGAAGGCCATGACGGTTTCCCGCTGCTGTTGATGCTCGACCGGCGATGGGGGAGCAGCTTCCCGCACCCGGCGCCGCGCCCGGCTGGCCAACTGGCGGGTCGAAGCGGAGGTCCTGTCGAGGAGGGTGGCGATCTCGTCAAAGGGCAGGCCGGCCATGTCGTGAAGGACGAGGGCGAGACGCTCATCGGGAGACAGCGTTTGCAATACCGTGACCATGGCCCGCTCGGCGGCGTCGGAGATTTCGACCTCCGTGTGAGGCGGCGGCTCGGGAGCGGTGATGGTGGTCGCCGCGGGGTCGATTGGTGTTTCGCGGAGGCTGGCGCGGGTACGCAAGCGGTCGAGGCAGAGACGCGAGACGACGGTGGTGAGCCAGCCCGGCGGATTGGCGATATCGGCCAGGTCGGCGTGAGCGAAACGAAACCAGGCGTCCTGAACAGCGTCGTCGGCATCGGCCGCCGAGCCAAGGAGGCGCCAGGCGACCCGCTGCAACCGGGGACGCTCGTCCTCGAAGAGGTCGACGCGCACCATCGTGTCATTTGCTGTCACACTCGAACCTCCAGGTCCGTCAGGGAGATAGCGGATCGCCCGGATCCGTGTCTGCGTCACGTGAAGGACACCCTACCATGGCCTGCAAAA
>JAEZJB010000257.1 GCA_023415845.1 Chloroflexota bacterium
TCCCAGATTCAGGGTCGCGCTCGAGGTGGCCTGCTCTCTGTAGGGATCATCGCTGCCCTCTGGGGAGCGGCCTCCGGCGTGCGCTCTCTCATGAATTCCCTCAATGTCGCCTTCGACGTGCAAGAAACACGCGCGCTGTGGCTTCGATATGCGCTGTCGATTGGGTACACCGTCGGGCTCGCCGCGCTTTTCATCGCCAGCGCGGCCCTGATGCTGCTCGGCCCGGAACTCATGGAGAAGCTGGCTGGTGCTGCCGGCTGGAGCGAAGCCTTCGTGACCGCCTGGAATCTTCTGCGCTGGCCACTTCTTGGCTTGCTGCTTGCCGTGGTGCTGGGATTGATCTATCGGCAATTGCCTGACACCAGCCTGACCATCCACGACATCGTCCCTGGCGCATTGGTTGCTGTTGCCGGATGGCTCATCGCGTCGGCGGCTTTTAGCTTCTACGTGAACAGCTTTGGCAACTATTCGGCGACCTACGGCAGTCTCGGTGGAATCATTGTGCTGCTGCTGTTCTTCTACCTTTCCAGCCTGATCGTGCTCTTCGGTGCCGAGGTCAACGCCGAGGTCCGTCGCCAGCGGACCTTCCATGAACCACCCACCGCCATTCCCAGCCAGGCTCCTGGCACCCACTCGTAGCGGTACTGGATTCGTGGATTGAGTGGCGGTACCGAAGGAAGCTGGTCGTTGCCAGAAGCCACCTTCCGATGGTCTGCTCTCCAACGTCTTGTGCTATCGTCTGGTCTGCGCGAACGACGACCGTGCCGCCCCTCCTTACCTCATCAACCAGGACCCCTCGTGGATATTGCCCTCCTCATCGGAATCGGACTTGCCGCGCTCGTGGCCGCCACCCTTGGCTCGATGCTGGGTTTGGGCGGAGGGGTGTTCCTCGTTCCGATCCTCACCCTCTTCTTCGACATCGATCCACGCATCGCCGTAGGAGCGAGTGCCGTCTGCGTGGTATCCAATTCGGTCGTGGGTTCAACGACCCACATCCGAAGCGGCTTCACCAACCTCCGGCTGGCGATGGTGCTGCAGGTCACGACCGCACTTGGGGCAATCGTTGGTGCCTTGATTGCCCTGCGTGTTGAAGCTGGCGTGATCAGTGCGGTTCTCGGTGTCGTGTTGCTGTACTCGGCAGGTTCCATGTTGCGCCAGCGACGAGTGACGCCGCCACCCGTACCTCCCGATGCGCCCGATCCCTGGCGACTGCGCACCACCTTCGTGGATCCGGCGACGAACACGTCCATGGATTACCTTCCCCAACGTCTGGAAGCCGGGTTGGCGATTAGCGGCGGAGCGGGTGTGATTTCCGGCATGACCGGGATTGGTGGTGGCGCGATCCAGGTGCCGGTGATGAACCTGCTGATGAAGGTGCCGGTCAAGGCTGCAGCCGGAACCAGCGCTTTCATGGTGGGTCTCACGGCAGTGGCTACCTCAGCGGTCTTCTTCGCCCACGATGAGCTCGATCCTTCGGTGGTCGTGCCGGCAATGGTGGGCATCTTCCTGGGGGCGCGGATCGGTTCCCAGGTGACGCGCCGACTTCCCACTCACCGGCTGATCATCGTCTTCGTCGCAGTGCTGGCCTATCTCGGAGCATCGATGGTGCTGAAGGCCTTTGGCATCGGGTTTTAGGAGTCCGACCAGTGAGTGACAGCAACCTGACATTCGACCGTGAATCTCCACTCCGAGATCGGGCAGGCAAGACCCTGCATATCGGCTTTCTCGTGGCAGCCGGGCTGATCGCGCTCGGTGTGATTCTGACCATTATTCAGGGTGATGGCTTGCCGGATACACTGGGCACGCCTTTGGACGTGCTGCGTGGCGTCCGTGACGGAGATGGACCCAGCGTCATCGGGCTTGGCATCCTGGCGATGATCCTGACGCCGTTCGCGACGACGGCAGTCGTGGGGTGGTCGTTCCTGGAGGAAGGTGATCGCCGCTACGCCGCCGTCAGCGGGTGCGTGCTGTTGATCCTGCTGGCGTCGATGGTAGTGGCGCTGCTATAGCCAACCCCGTCACCGAGACCAGCTACTCGTGGTACACGGGTGGTTCGACCACCATGCGACCGGCTGTCGGCTGGATGTCATGGACGTAGGCTGGGTGATTGGGCACCAGCATCTCGGCCCCATCGACCGTAGTAATGACGAGCACGTCGTTGGCGCCGGTCTCCATCAGGTCGGTGACCGTCCCGATCAGCTCGCCGGACGGGTTCTCCACCCGCAATCCGATCAACTGGAAGAGGAAATATTCCCCTTCACCAAGTGGGGCGGCGTCGGTGCCGCGAATGCGCACCTTCAGGCCGCCGAGCTTCTTGCCGTCCTCCGGGTTGTCGATGCCGTCGAGCAGGATCAGCCCCTGCTCGCCCTGGAATCGAAAATTCCGGACAGCCGTTGGCTCATCGCTGTCACCGAGGAAGACTTCCCGGATCGTGGCGAGGTGCTCTGGCTGGTCGGAAATGATCTTGAGCTTCAGCTCGCCCTGGACGCCATGGGTGCCCGCGAGCACGCCGACCGTGAGCTTCACATCGGCAAGCACGGCATTGGGATCAGGTCCCTGGGTCTCAGCGAGGGCGCGCGGTCTGCGGCGCTGGCGAGGAGCCGACCGCCGTGGGGCAGCGCCCGCTGGTCGTGGATGGCCGACACCGGCTGGCGCTTTCGCATCAGCCGGTGTCTCAGTGGCATCCGAGGTCATGGTTGACGAAGATTTGGTCATGATGACGAGCGCCTAACTCTCGATGTCGAGGCTTACCCGAAGATGGTGGCGTGAGCCGGCGATCAGCAGCACGGTGCGAATGGCCTTGGCGATTCGCCCCCCGCGACCGATCACCTTGCCCAGGTCGTCTTCCGGCAGGCGGAGATCGACGTGGACCGACGACCCTCGTCGCTCGGCGGTCACGACGGCCTGATCGGGGTCATCCACCAAATGGCCGACGAGGTACACCACCAGTTCACGAAGCGACTCGACGACCTCGTCGGACTGGTCACTTTGGTCAGTCTCGGATTCGGTTTCCAGATCGACGTCGTCGACCATGTCGCCCTCGTCAACCATGGGATCAGGAAGCGTCCGTGGCGGCGGCTTCCGGCGTGCCAATGACACCGGCGCGCTTCAGCAGGCCTTCGACGGTTTCGGACGGCTGGGCACCGACGCTCAACCAGTACTTGGCGCGCTCGGCGTTGACCTTGACGGTGGCCGGCTCGGTCAGCGGATCGTAGTGGCCGAGGATTTCGATGAATCGACCGTCGCGCGGGGAGCTGTGCTCGGCAGCGACGATACGGTAGCTGGGACGCTTCTTGGCACCGGTGCGACGAAGGCGAAGCTTGATCACGGAGTACTCCTGAGGGGCAATCGAGAGATGGCCCGAGATGGTTGCGAGTGGGCGTGGTGCGCCTGAACCCTAAACCTCAGATCGAGGCGGCAATCGAAGATGTTCACCAGTTCGAGGGCACTACTCCTCGCTCCGGCCGTCCGCAAATGCGGCCAGGTTCGTCGCATGCCTGGCGACAACCCGGAAAACACCATCGGGATTCGCGATTGCATCGGCACCTGAACACTGCCGACGCGCGCACGGAACTTTGGCCTCCCGAAGGGGCCAACAGTCTTGGGGATCATAGCACAGGGCCGGTGACACGAACCACGTTCGCAGGTCACCGGCCCGAACTCCCTCCTCAGCAATGGCGATGAAATTAATCGGCGTCGATCGTCTGCGAGGGGCGGAACGTCTGTGGAGCGGGGAGCACGGCCTCGCAGCAGCTTTCGCCGCAGCAGGCACCGACCACGGCGGTGGTCAGGGTGGGAGAGAATCCGAGTTCACGAGCCCGATCCACGATTTGCGATGGCTGTTGCCGCTCGACGAGCGCCTCGGCAATGACAAGGCTGGGGCGAAGGGCGCTGATCGTGGACTTTGAAGGCATGGTCATGGAGGGTCAAATTCCTTTCTCGAACTGACGTAATAATCGCTATTCTGTCCGACCCGGGCCGGACGACATGTCGCAGTGGATGTTTCCGTCGAAGGGACCAACCCTACTTCGCCTCCGACTTCGTTGCCTCCATGGTAGCGGTCGTCTTACGTTCTGGCAAGCCTGTACGATGGATTAGGACCGGCGAAACTGTACGTACACCAAATGTTGCACGTCCAGATCGCGCGTTCGCCTTATCCTATTCTGATCAAATATTGACTATTGATTATCGCCCTATGGCAAGGACATCGCAGCTGCCCGCGGGAGGAATCGTTGCATGTACTCCCGGAAGCCTGCGAGCTCGGTGACGATCTGCTCGTCGCTCCAACCCAGACCGCCCCTGGCCGCCGCAGCGACACCATCCAGGCTCTCGAACCCGGCGTCGGCGGCATACCCGAACATGCCACGCCGCATGATGACATCGGTGAGGCTGATGGCGAACTCCTGCTCGAAGGCGAACGGCACGATCGCGGCGATCGCCCCGGTTCGCGGGCTGATCACCTCCCGCAACTCGGGACGCTCGGTGGCCATGGCCACGATGCCCGTCGCGCGCGTGCCGTAGACCCGAATGAGGTAGCTGGCGCTCTGCTCGGAGAGCCACTCCGGCCGCGTGCGATGGAACTCCCGGCTGAAGACGCCGATGCTGCCTGGCGCGCCAGGCAGCGGCACCTCGGCAGTGGTCGATGGCGGCAGGTCCCGGCCAAGGATCCTGCCGACTGCATCCACCGTCTGCTCGCTGAGGTTGCGGAAGGTTGTGAGCTTGCCACCCACAATCGAAACCAGGCCGTGGAGGGCCGGGGCGTGATCGTGAATGATGTGGCGGCGGGTAATCCCGCTTTCCTTACCCTGGGTGTTGGGCAGGGGCCGCAATCCGGCGTAGGCATAGCACACCGACTCACGAGTCAGCCCGCACTCGGGAATGGCGATGACGGTTTCACTGAGCAGGTAGGCAATCTCGTCCTCCGTCGGCACCACCCAGTCGAGATCACCCTGGTACCGGTCGTCGGTGGTGCCGATGAGGTAGAGGCCGTTCCAGGGAATGATGAAGTATGGACGTCCATCGCTCTTGGCCTCGATGTACATGGCGTCAGCCGGTGCGCCCGGGAAGGGTTCGACGACGATGTGCGTTCCCTTGGTCACCCCCAGCAGTGGTGGCGTCTCTGCACCTTCGATGCCTGCATCTCGCAGCACGGTGTCGACCCACGGCCCGGCCACGTTGACGACCACCGAGCCGCGAGCGATGTGCTCTGCGCCATCGCGGTCGCGGAACCGGATCCCCCGGATGACGCCCGCCTCGATGATCAGGTCGAAGACATCGGCCCCGAGTCGGACCTCGGCGCCGTTGACGACCGCATCGAGCACGTTTTCGACCGAGAGACGCTCCGGGAACTCGACCTGGGCATCGTAGTAACGAGCGGCCGCGCGCAGCCCGTTGGGATTCAGTCCAACCTCATGAACGAGCGCATCCTCTTCCCCATACATCCGGTGTCGTGGGAGGGATTTGTTCCACGAGAGCGTGTCGTAGGCGACCATGCCAGCCCGGATCATCCACGGACCGCGCTTGTGGTAGTCGTAAATCGGGAGTGTCAGTGGCAGCGGCCGCACCAGGTGAGGCGCGATACGGAGCAGGATCTCGCGTTCCTGGAGCGATTCGTAGACCAGCGGGACTTCGCCATGCTCGAGGTACCGCAGGCCGCCATGGATCAGCCGGCTGGACCAACTCGTGGTGCCGGCCGCGATGTCGGTTTTGTCGAGCAGGAGCACCCGCAGCCCCCGCCGCGCCGCATCCCGCGCGATGCCAGAGCCGTTGATACCGGCTCCCACGACGATCAGATCGAACGTACCTTCGACACCAGTTGCTGCCGACACCGGACTTCCCTTCTGCGCACCCAGGGGAGTCGAACACTTCTCCCCAGATTCTGCTTCCATTGTATGCCGCCTAACGCCTGGGCCGGTCACCGGCGACCCAATGTGCAGCTCGTCCAAGCGACCTCCGGACTCGCCCTGCGACTCCCTGCTTTCACTTCTGGCGGTCAGCATCGGCCATGAAAGAACTGCACTTCACAAACTCAAAAACTCACGAACTCCCGATTTCATTGATTTGACGGGTTTTCTGGCCGGAAGTTCGTGCGGAGATTTGGGGTGTTGGTGACCAACTTTGGCGAGCATCGATCCTAATCCCCCCAATGCCAGCCACTGGCCCGCTGGTGCCCCGCCCGAGGCAGGGTCCATCTGTCCGGTCCTATGCTTCGAACGCATCGAGCGGCGCAATTCCCGCCAGCTTTACGACCAATTCGTAGCTCGCTCGCCACTGTCAATCAGGTCGCCGCACGCAGTATTACCCCTGGCCACGCGGCGGATGCTGGGGGGCGGATCACCACACGCTGGGACTGCCTCGGCCCCACAACCTGGCCCAAACTACCTGCCGGTCCGGTCTCGCGCGGTCGATCGGGGCTACCCACAGGGCGCACGGGGCGGTAGGATCGCCGCGATTGCATTCCGTCGGAATGGCCGACCGCAGGATCAGGAGAAGCAGATCACCATGCCACGTCCACGCATCACCCTCGTCGGTGCCGGGAGCACCGTCTTCGCCAAGAACATCATCGGCGATGTGATCTCCTTCCCCGAACTGGCCGATTGCACCATCGCGCTGTTCGACATCAATGCCGAGCGGCTGCAGACCTCGAAAATCGTGGCCGAAAAACTCGTCAGTTCGATTGGAGCGCCCACCACCATCGAGGCCACAATGGACCGGCGTGAGGCGCTGACCGGCGCCGACTTCGTCGTCTCGATGATCCAGGTCGGCGGCTACCGGCCCAGCACCGTGATCGACTTCGAGATTCCGAAGAAATACGGCCTCCGCCAGACCATCGCCGACACGCTCGGGATCGGAGGTATCATGCGCGGGCTTCGCACGATTCCGGTGCTGATCGACATCGTGAAGGAGATGGAAGAGGTCTGCCCGAACGCGCTCTTCCTCAATTACGTCAACCCGATGGCGATGAACTGCTGGGCGATCAGCCGGGTCAGCGACATTTCGACGGTCGGCCTTTGCCATTCGGTCCAGGGCACGGCCGGCGAACTGGCCAAAGACATTAACGTGCCGATCGATGAGATCAACTACGAGTGTGCCGGCATCAATCACATGGCCTTCTACACCCGGTTCGAGCGCGACGGGGTCGATCTCTACCCCGAGATTCGCCGGGTGCTCGACGAGGGCCGCCAGCCAGACACCAATCGTGTCCGGTACGAGATCTTCAAGCGGTTTGGCTACTTCGTGACCGAGTCGAGCGAGCACTTCGCGGAATACGTGCCGTGGTTCATCAAGCGCGACCGCCCGGAACTGATCGAGGACTTCAACATTCCGCTGGACGAATACCCCCGCCGCTGCGAGAACCAGATTGCCAAATGGGATTCGATGCGCGTCGAATACGAAGGCGACACGCCCATCACCCACAAACGCTCCCACGAATACGCCTCGCGGATCGTGCTGGGCAAGGTGACCGGGCAACCACAGGTGATCTACGGCAACTTCCCGAACCGGGGCCTGATCTCCAACCTGCCGGAGGGTTGCTGCGTGGAGGTCGCCTGCCTGGTCGACAAGAATGGCTTCCAGCCGACCGCCTTTGGCGACGTGCCGATTCAGCTCGCTGCCCTGATGCAAACCAACATCAACGTGCAGGCACTCACGGTTGAAGCGGCCCTGACCGGCAAGAAGGAATACATCTACCAGGCCGCCGCGCTCGACCCCCACACCGCCGCCGAACTTTCGCTCGACCAGATCTGGAACCTGGTCGACGACCTGATCGAGGCACACGGCGAGTACCTGCCGGCCTACAGCTAAGGATCGGCAGCCATCACCCCGAAGCCGCCTGTGGGCAAGCTTTTTCGGGGTGCCCCTCTGGAGCTTTCCATGACCGAGATCATCATTCGCCCCGCGATCGCCACCGATATCGACACGATTCGTCGCCTCTACCACGATGTCGAGGCAAACGGTTCGCCCGAGTGGCGGACGGAGGACAACTCGCCGTACACCGATCGCTGGATCGAAGATGTGATCGAGGGCGGGCCAGACGATCAGGCGATCCTGGTCGCGACTCGCAACGACGAGCCGGTCGGCTACACGTGGGTACTGGCGTTAGTGGAGTTCGATACGATCGAACCGCGGGGTCATATTGCTGGCGTCGGCGTCGACGAAAGCCTTCGCGGACAGGGCGTCGGGGCACAGTTGGTCGCCGCCGCCGAGGACTGGTGCCGCACGCGCGGACTCCCCGAGGTGTCGCTCCACTGTTACATGAACAATACTGGCGCCCACCGGCTCTACGAACGACTCGGATTCCAGGACGAATGGATCAGGATGCGCAAGGCGCTCGACTGATCCACCGGCCACGAGTGCCGGGCCAAAAAGCGAAGCCCCCGGCTTCTCAGCCGGGGGCTTCGTCTAGTCTACGCCCCGATATCTGAACGGCTCCGGGCCACCGCTTCCTGCCAGGCCGCATAGCGGCTGGCTCGCTCTTCGGCCGTCCATTGCGGTTCTAACCGGCGATCGACGGCCCACGATTCGCGGACATCCTCTGGCGTCGACCAGAGTCCGACGCCGAGTCCGGCGAGATACGCGGCACCGAGCACCGTGGTTTCCACCTGCTGCGGGCGCACAACAGGCACGCCAAGCACGTCCGCCTGGATCTGCATCAACAGGTCATTCCTGCTCGCTCCACCATCGACCCGCAGTTCGGCCAGGGCGATTCCGGCGTCCTCGTGCATCGCCTCCAGCACATCCCGGCTCTGGAAGGCGATCGCTTCGAGCGTGGCCCGGGCGAGATGGGCGCTGGTCGCGCCCCGGGTTAACCCGGAGATCGTGCCTCGCGCCCCGGAGTCCCAGTAAGGGGCACCGAGCCCGGTCAGGGCAGGCACGAAATGCACGCCATTCGCGTCTGGCACCGAAGCCGCCAGCGCTTCGATGTCGCTGGCATGCCGGATGATGCCGAGGCCATCACGCAGCCACTGCACGGCGGAGCCGGTCACGAAGATCGATCCCTCGAGCGCGTAGTTGATGCGGCCGCCCATGCCCCACGCAATCGTGGTCAGCAGTCGATGGTTCGAGGTGACAGCCTCCTCACCGGTCTGCATCAGCAGGAACGAGCCCGTGCCATAGGTGTTCTTGGCCTCACCCGGTGCGAAGCAGGCCTGCCCGAACAGGGCCGCCTGCTGATCGCCCGCCACGCCGGCAATCGGGATTTCGCCGCCGAACAGGCTGGGCTCGGTCGTGGCAATGACCCCGGAGTTGGCAACCACGTCCGGTAGCAGCGAGCGGGGAATATCGAGATCGGCCAGCAACAGGCCGGACCATTCGAGCGCCCGAATGTCGAAGAGCATCGTGCGGGAGGCGTTCGCATAATCGGTGACGTGCACCTTGCCGCCGCTGAGGTTCCAGATCAGCCAGGTATCGATCGTCCCGGCCGCCAGTTCTCCGCGTTCGGCGCGAGGTCGCAGGTGCGGATGCTCGGCGAGCAGCCAGGCCAGCTTGGTGGCCGAGAAATAGGCGTCCGGAACGAGGCCGGTGATCTCCTGGTAGGTGCTGACCATGCCGCGCTCGACGATCGCGTCGACGAATGGCGTGCTCTGGCGACTCTGCCAGACAATCGCCGGTGCCACCGGCTCACCGGTGGCACGGTCCCAGATCAGGGTGGTTTCGCGCTGGTTGGTAATGCCGATCGCCGCGATCCGGTCGATCGCGATGTCACACTCGGCGATCACCTGCCGGGTGACGCGCAGGGTGGTCTCCCAGATTTCGCTCGCGTCGTGATTGACCCACCCAGGCTGGGGGAAGTGCTGGGTAATCTCATGCTGGCAGGACCCAAGCATACGCCCGTGCCGATCGAAGAGCATCGCCCGGCTTGAAGTGGTTCCCTGATCGATTGCCAGAATCACGAGGTCGGTGGTCACGACGCGAATCCTCCTGTGCCAAAACGCAACGATGGCGGCGTCTTGCCGACGCCGCCATCCATGGTCATCCCGGAACGCTACGCTGAACCGTCGTGCAGCCGGGCTCAGGCCTCGCTGGCGCTGGCGAGGCTGGCGGCCGACTCCAGTGCGGTCAGCGCGTAGTTGTCGATTTCCTGCTGCAGGGAGTCCCGCAGGTTGATCAGGTCGACGAGGTCCAGCCCGGCAATCACGGCGTTCGCCGAGGCGTCACCGTCGTCCTCGCTGTTGGGAACGACCCGGAACTCGACTTCGATCATCTCTTCGCCGTCGAATTCCTCGCCGGTCGGGAGTTCGTCCATGTAAATGTTGTACGTGTCCATCGCGCTCGTAATCTCCTTGGTTGTCTGGGGATTTCCGACCCCACTCGGCCGCCCCGAACACTCGTCCGACCCCGATGCCCGCGCACTGGTGGCCCTGGTCGTTTCCGACAATCCGTCGGTAAGTGCCGTGGAAGCGTGTTGGACATCAGCCTGAACATGGTGAACATGGATATTCAGCACGACAGCGCTGTGTGCCACAGCATAGCCCAAAAGGTGCTAATTGGACATGGAACCAGCGCATGGGTTCGCCTGTTGACTCGGCTCCCCAAATGTGTGGTGTGGTCGCCCGATCCGTCCCTCCGCAGCCCCCGGAGATCAGCCTCCGGCCTGGCCAGACGTCGCCCATCGATCAGGTATCATGAAGAAATTGTTCCGTGGCGCGAACGCGTTCGTTCCGTGTGAGGAGATGGCCGCACCTGGCGATCGACGACCGGGAAGACCTGCGCTCGAGCGCATTGCTGGCAAGGTGGACGGCGTTCGATGTCGACCGGGTCTGATCAGGCGTTTTCCATGCACCGTCGTCTCTCACGCCGCGCCCTCGCTGGTGCCGGGGTGGCATCACTGTTTCTGGCCGGCTGCGTTCCCGGTGACGATGACGGCCCGGAGCCGACCGCGACTCCCGAGCCGACCGCCCTTCCCGAACTGACCCAGGTTCCCCCGCCTCCCACCCAGGAACCAATCACCTCGCCGGTGGCCGGCTATCTCGATCCGACCCGCTGGGCGGGCCGTTCGCTCGTGGTCACCAGCCCGGCCCTCGGCGACCCACTCGAAGCGCTGACCGAGGCCTTCTTCGATGCCTTCGCCACCGCGACCGGGGCGTCGGTCCAGCACCGGGAACTCGGGCGTGACGGCATCGCCAGTCTCACCAGCCAGGTCGACGACGGAGAAGTGGTCTGGGACGTCGCCGTGATCCCGACCGAAGACGTGCTTCCCCTCGCCCAGCAAGGCTACCTGAGTGCCATCGACTACTACGTGGTCGACAAGACCCTCCTCTATCCCCAGCTGTGCATGCAACACGGGGTCGGTGCCCGGCTCTACTCCACGGTGATCGTCTACTCGGCGGCCGAGCCCGAGGCGCCGAATGGCTGGACCGCCTTCTGGAACCTCGACCTGTTCGCCGGCACGCGCTCGCTCCGCCGCAGCCCGGTGGGCACCCTCGAATTCGCCCTACTGGCCGATGGCGTCACGCTGGACAAGCTCTACCCTCTGGACGTTCCGCGCGCGTTTGCGTCGCTGGACCGGATTCGCGATGCAACCCAGTTCTATGAAGACGGGAAGTCGCCGGTCGAGTTCGTGCGCACCGGCCAGGCCGGACTCGCCTCCGCATGGAGCGTGCGCACCGACCTGCCAGACGTGCAGTCGCTGGTGAAGGTGCAATGGAACGGCGGCATGCTGGCCGCCGACTCGTGGGTGATCCCGCGTGGCGCCCCCAACGCTGACGTGGCGATGAGCTTCGTCAACTTCGCCACCCGCGCCGTTCCTACCGCCAACTATGCGCGGCTGGAGAAGTTCGGCCCGGTCAACACGGATGCGCTGGCGCTGTTGCGCGAGGATATAGTGGAGTCGCTGCCGAACGCGCCCGCGCAGTTCGACCTCCAGTTCTTCGAGAACTGGTCGTGGTGGGCCGAGCAGGTCGCGCCGCTGACCGCCCAGTTCGAGGACTGGTTGCTCAACCCGGTCGCCAGTCCGGCAGCGTCTGTCCGCCGCTGACCACTTCCATCCAGAAAGGACTTCACTGTGTCTGTCGTAAAAATCAACGCGATCACGGTGCCGGAAGGCGCAGGGCCAGAACTTGAGAAACGGTTCGCCGCGCGCAAGCAGTCCGTCGATTCCTTCCCGGGATTTGAAGGCTTCCAGTTGCTGCGTCCGGTCAAGGGTGACGATCGCTACTTCGTGGTCACCCAGTGGGCATCGGATGCCGACTTCCAGAACTGGGCCGAGAATGGCGCCAGGCAGTCACACGCCGGCAACGAGGGCGCTCGCCCGGTGGCCTCCGGCGCCGACCTGCTGGAATTCGACGTCGTCGACCTCGACGCTCTCGGCCAGTAATCCCTCTGCGATGACCCGCCGGTCGGGCGGGTCATCGCAGGCGGTCGGTACGAGTCGTCGGCGTCAACCTGCGCTCAATATCCGGCGGCAGCGCCATCGGCACGGGGATCGGCCCCACCCATCAGCACACCGGAATCCGGATCCCGCATGATCATCTGGGCGTGACCGGCGCCGCTGTTCCACGCGCCGATCAGGGTCGGCTCATGCCCGCGAGCCGCCAGCTGCTGGATGGTACCGGCCGGGAACCCGTCTTCCAGGTGCAGGGCGAGGGCATCGGCCGATGGCAACAGCCACCGCGGTGCCTCGATTGCGGCCTGTGGCTCCATGCCGAAATCGATCAGGTTTGTCATCAGTTGCAGGTTGATGAGCGCCTGGGCGTCACCACCCTGGCTGCCGATCGGTCCGCGCAGCACATCGCCATCGAAGATCATCGAGGCCATCAGGGTGTGCATGGTGCGTTTCCCCGGTGCCAGCACATTGACCCGGTCGGGATTCAGCGAGAAATACGAACCGCGATTCTGGAGCAGGATCCCGGTATTTCCAGCCACCACCGCCGAGCCGAACGCACCGAACAGGCTCTGGATCTGGGAGACCGCATTGCCATCGGCGTCCACCGCGCAGAGATACACCGTATCGCCAGCCACATGCGGGTCGGATGCCGTGGCCTGCATGGGGTCGTAATCGGCCCACAAGGCGTCGATGGCAGGTGTCGAGAGCATGTCCGGCACGTCGATCTCCACGAACCGGGGGTCGGTGATGGTGGCGTTGCGGACCCGGTAGGCGCGGCGGGCGGCCTCGACCAGCGGGTGCACGTGACCGGCGGCACCCCAGGTGGACCCAAGGTCTTCTCGTTCCGCCATCGCCAGACCCATCAGCGTCGCCAACCCCTGGGAGTTGGGGGCCGTCGTCCGGATCGTCACGCCCCGGTAGGTGTAGGCGATCGAGTCGACCCACTCGCCCCGGTATCCCGCGAGGTCTTCGGCATCGATCCAGCCCCCGAGATCCTCCATCGTGCCCACGATCTGTTCGGCGATCGCGCCGGTGTAGAAGGCATCCCGCCCCTCGCGGGCGATGGTTTCCAGCGACGTGGCGAGCGCCGGGAAGCGAATCGTGGCACCAGCCACCGGAAACGCCCCGCCCGGTGCGACCAGCGACTGGAGGCCTGGCCACTGGGAGACCAGTTCGGCCTGCGCGGCAATCGCGGCGGCCAGTCGCGGCGAGACCGGGAATCCGTCTCGCGCCAGCCCGATCGCGGGCGCCAGCAACCGCGTCATTTCCAGTCGCCCAAACCGCTCGTGCCCAGCAAACCAGGCGTCGATCGTGCCGGGAATCGTCACCGCGAACGGCCCTTTGGCCGGCATCGCGGTCCAGCCGAGGTCCACCAGCAGGAGGGGATCGGCATTCCGCGAGGCGGGGCCCGAGCCGTTATAGGCGGCAGTTTCACCCGTGCCGGCGTCCCAGGCGAGAAAGAAGCAGTCTCCGCCGATCGCGGTCTGGTCGGGATAGACCACGGTCAGCACCGCATTCGCCGCAATCACGGCATCCATCGCCGTCCCGCCCTCCTCCAGCACCTGGAGCCCGGCGGAGGTCGCGAGATAATGCGGCGTGGCGATCATGCCGTGGGTGGCGAGGGTGGTCGGACGACTGCTGAGCATTGGGGGGTTCTCCATCGACGAAACCGAACCGCAAAACCGTTCGTGCTATACAGTAACGATGCGTTTTTCCAGCAGGCAGGTGCCTTGCTGTCCATGTACCAGGCGCGGACCGGCGCCAGAGGAGCCTCGATGTCGCGACTTCGACAGTTCACCGGCGTGCTGCTGACAGCCGGGCTGCTGGCATCCAGCATGGTGGTGGGTTCGGCCCAGGACACCGTCGAGGCCGAGGTGCAATTGCGCGCCGAAATGGCGTCGATCACCCTTCAGCGCGTCTCGCTGCCGACCGGCTACGTGTTCAGTGGCGAAACCTTTCTGTCCGCCGAGCAGGTTGCGAGTGGCGACCTCACCGCCGATGAATTGACCGACGCGGGCTTCATCTCCCAGTATCTCAGCGTCTACACCGATCCGGACACCGGGAACCACATCAGTTCCTACGTTTCGGCCTGGACCGACGCCGACGCCGCCACGGCCGGCTTCAACCTCCTCGAAGACGAAGCCCGCACCCACCCGGACGGCACGTTCACTGACAGCGACGCCGGGGTCGGCGAGTCACCAGGCGAAACAACCACGGGAACCTTCACGCTTGATGGCAAGACGGTCTCGTCCGTCGACACCACCTTCCGAATGGGTCGCCTGCTCGTCGGCACCTCGCTGCAGACGACCGATGGATCGGCCCCCGACCCGGCGATCGTGAGCGGCCTGGCGGGCGCCATTGAAGCGCGTGCCACGTCGGCGGCTGCCGGTGAGAGCCCGGAAGGGACCGACCTCGCGCTGGCCTCTCAGGCGATGCCGCTCTTCACCCTCGCCCCATCGCTCCAGAGCGGGTTCGTCGGCGCCCAGGATGCGGAACAGATGTATGGCCTGCAGGGCTCGGCGCTGGGCACCCTGATCGCCTCGTGGACCGATGTGGTCGGGGTCGGTGGAGGCGATAAAGCACCGTTGATCTCGGTCGGGCTGACCCAGTTCGCCTCTCCGGAAGACGCTCAGGCCGTCATCACCCAGTTCAGTGACCTCGCACCGAAGGTGGCCAACGCCACCCAGGTTGACGGGTTCGAGCTCGAAGGGGCCACGGCGTCCGTCGCGTTCGAGTTTCCCAGTGTCGCTACGGGCGAAGACACGCCCAACAGCTTCCGGATCGCCGCTGTCGTCGAATCGACGCTGATCGTGATCGACGTGCAGGGCGCATCCACGGTCGAGGTCGCCGAGGATGCGGCAATCGATCTCGCCGGCAACCAGCTGGACTGCATCGGCCAGACCTCGTGCGCGGTGCCAGCGCTTCCGAGCGAACTCACCGGCGCCTGATTCAGGCACTGAACTGAAAGCGCCCGCGCGAGTGTGGATACTCGCGCGGGCGTTATGTTTTCTGGGGAGATTCCCGCCGGGGATTGGCTCAGGGGTCGCTGGGGGTAGCTGGCGGTGTTCCCATGATCAGGCCGGCGGTGCGGGTGGCCTGAACATTGTCGACAACCGAGGTGCGCTCGGAGTCGCGCCGCTTGCCGCGTTCCGCCTCGCGCGAACTCCCGGTCGAGCAGCCGGCCAGCCCGCCACCACCGGCCACGATCAGCAGTCCAAGTACCAGCCGACGGCGGGTCAGGCGTTGGCAAGATGGCTGCCCGGAATCGGAATGGTTCTGGGGAGAGGGGGTCGAAGCGGTCACGTCAGGTGCTGCCCGGTTTGCGATAGGCTCCAAATGCGTCCTGGTACTCCTCGGAAATTTCCCGTCCCGCCTGGTGCACGTAGATGCGGGTCGTTTGCGGCGAGGCGTGGCCCAGAATCGTCTGCACCGTGCTCTCCCGCACCCGGCGGCGCACAAGTTCCGTGGCGAGACCGTGCCGGAACGAGTGCGGCGTCACCTCGCTTTCGATCCCGAGTACCTTGCAGAGATCGGCCACGATGTGCTCGACCGTCCGGGGGCTGATCGCATTGCCCGGCGTGCCAACCTTGTCCCGTCCGCTGAACGCCGGGAACGCGCCCGCCCCGCGAATCTCGTCACCCCGGTACCGCCAGTAGGCGACCAGCGCCTCAGCGGTCTCGTTGTCGAAGAGCACGGTCCGGCTCTTGCCGCCCTTGGCCCGGTAGATCCCGGCGGTGCCGTGCTCGAGGTCGATGTCCCGCCGCCGCAGGGCGCAAAGTTCGGAAACCCTGACCCCGGTTCGATACATGAACAGGATCATCGCCCTGACCTTGAGACGCCGCAGCTCGAGGTGGGGTTTCTCCTCGCGCGGACCACTCGTGACGTGCGCCACGATCGCCTCGAGGTCCTGCTGCTTGACATCCGGTGGTGGTGGCGTAAAGCGAGGCATCATCGCGGCGATCCGCACCTTCAACCTGTCGGTCGACAGCGTCGGATGCAGATCGTAGGCCGAGATGTACGAGCAGAACTTCCGCACCGCCGCCAGATTGTTCTGGGCGGTCCGCATCCGGGAAACCTCTTCCGGCGTGCGAATATCGGGCGGCACCAGCAAGGCGGCGAACGAGGTGACGTGATCGGTCGAAATCGCCGTCACCGGCGCCGTCGTGGGATCAATCCCCTCATGCTGCACGAGGTGGTCGACGAACTTCCGCAGCCCCTGCCGATAGGTCGCACGCGTCCGGGGTGCCAGGCGCAGGTCACCAAAGAAGATTTCGACCGCGCCCTCGATGGTGACGGCGTCGCTCGGCGCTGATGGATTGCTGGTCATGGGCGTGCCTCCGGGTCACTCTGTACGTACAGAGTATACGCCAGACCTGTCGGCGGCGGAGACGGGACCGTTATCGAGCAGTGATGAGGTCGCGATCGGAGTGTCAGCCCACGCAGGTCAGATGGAGTCAACACGCTCGGGCGGAGTGGCATACTTCCGGGTGAGTTCGGGCAGTGAGCGGCTGAACTCACCATTGGCAACGGTGCGGGTAACCCCCGCCGCCTTCGCGGCCCGAAACCCGTCGACATCCTTGTGCGGTCCAAACGCAAGCAGGGGAACACCAGTCTCCACGAGCTTCCCTACCCCTGCCCAGTCGACCGGAAAATTGAAATCAATCAGGCCCAGGTTTGCGCGCTGGTCGCCATTCACAAGGTGGCGGGCGAATGTCGGCACGTCCTGGGCGATCGCGACGGCATAGCCAAGCTGCCGCAACGACGTCCGAATCCGCATGCCGAAGAAGAGGTCACGGCTCAGGACGACGACAAGCCCGGCAGTCCCAGGCGCCTGCGGCAGATTGGCAGGGTCCGTAGTGGTGAGGTTTCCGTTGGTCATGCGACGTCCTGGTGAACTGCCTGCGATCCGGCGTTCCGGACCATTCCAGATAGCAGTGTAGCCACCGGCGAGTATTACGTCTAGCAACCTTCGTCACCCGGGCACCATCACGTCGTGCAATTCGCCCATCTGACCATTACAGCGTCACCAGCCAGTTCCCTTCGATATCCAGTGGAGGCCGACGACAACCATGGCATCACCCATTTCCCCGGAAGGCCTGGCCAGCATCAGTGGTCGCCACCCCTGGCGCATCATCCTGGCCTGGGTCGTGCTCCTGGCAGTCTGCGGTGCGCTGTCGGCCACCCGCCTGTCGGACACCCTGACCTCCGACATCAAGATTTCCTCCAACCCGGAAGCCATTCAGGGCTTCCGCCAGCTCAATGACGCGGGCCTCGACGATGCCGCCCCGTTGTCGGAAACCGTCGTGATCTGGTCGACGAACGGCCAGACCGTCAACGATCCGGCCTTCCTGGAGCGCGTCCAGCAGGTCACCGACGAGATACGCGCCCTCCAGACCACCTGGGCCAAGGAGGACGGGGTCGGTGTCACGCCCGGCATGGCCCGCTTCAGCGGCATCGGCGACTACCCGCCGGTCGCCGCCTATCCCGAGCTGGCGATGCTTGGGCTTCCCCAGGCAGAAATGCTCGTCGGCAAGGACGGCTCGTCCACCCTCGTCATCATGGGTCTCCCCTCCGACGGCGAGTCGGCCTCCCGCATGCACGAGCTCTACACCCGCATCGACGATCTCTCCGGCGATGGCTTCGAAGTCGCCGTGATCGGGCAGCTCACCTTCCAGGAACGGTTCAGTGAAATCGCCGAGCAGGACCTGATTCGCGGCGAGTCGATCGGCATCCCGATGGCGCTCGTCGTGCTGGTCGTCGTCTTTGGCGCACTCATCGCGCCGATCCTGCCGTTGATTCTGGGCATCGCCTCGATTGTGGTCGCTCTGGGCATGGTCGCCCTGCTGGGCTACTTCGGTGACCAGCAGCTTTTCATCCAGAACATGATCACCATGCTCGGCCTGGCGGTCGGCATCGACTACGCCCTCTTCATCGTCGAGCGCTACCGCGAGGAGCGGCATCGCGGTGCCACCGTCCAGCGTTCAATCGAGCGCGCCGGCGCGACCGCCTCGAAAGCCGTCATCTTCTCCGGCGCCACCGTCGTGCTCGCCCTGGCCGGTGTGATCCTGGTCCCGACCAACATCTTCCGGTCACTTGGCGTCGGCGCGGTGCTGGTAGTCATCGCCTCGGTGCTCGCGAGCCTCACGCTTCTGCCGGCGATGCTGAGCCTGCTCGGGGACCGGATCAACTGGCCCCGCAAGACCCAGGCGCCGGAAGCCCCGCCGACCATCGAGCAACTCGAAGAAGACGCCCACAACGGATTCTGGGGACGTATCACCACCATCGTGATGGCCAGGCCGGTGGTCTCCGTGATCCTGGCGGCCGGCGTGCTGCTCGCCCTGGCCATCCCGGCCCTGCAGATGAAGGTCGGCGTCGATTCGATCAGTTCCCTGCCGCCCGGCCACGCCCGCGACGGCTACCAGGTGCTGGTGAACAACTTCCCGGCCGGCGTGACCGG
>JAEZJB010000305.1 GCA_023415845.1 Chloroflexota bacterium
TGGAGATAGCTCCGCGCTGGCGAGAGGAGGTAGATGCGGTCGAGCAGCCACATGTTGTAGTCCTCGGCCGAGACCATCGCCCGCTCGAAGGGGTCGCCGCGCAGGTCGACCAGGCGGGGTTTGCGCAATTCCTCCAGCGGGTCGAACCAGACGTCCATCCCTTCGGAGAGCTGCTCCATAAAGATGTACTTCCACCGCTCGTGGCGCAGGCCGACCAGGTCGCCGCCATCGTCGAAGTAGAAGAACTCGTTCCGGGCCGAGGGTGCGTCCTCCGTCAGGTGGGCGAGCTGGTCGTAGCCATCGATATAGACGTTGAACGTCGTGTCGCCGACCTGGTAGCCCTCGAGTAGTTCTTCCTTGATGGTTGGCTGGCCGACGGCGGAGAGCAGGGTCGGCAACCAGTCCTGCAGCGAAAAGATGCCGTTGGAGATGCTGCCGGACGGAATCCGGGCTGGCCAGCGCGCCATCATCGGGATGCGGTAGGCGCCTTCCCAGTTTGAGTTCTTTTCGCCGCGGAACGGGGTCACACCGCCGTCTGGCCAGGAGAAGAACTGGGCGCCGTTGTCGGTGGCCCAGATGACGATGGTGTTGTCGGCAATGCCGAGGTCGTCGAGTTTCTGCAGCAGTTCCCCGACCTGCCCATCGTGTTCCACCATGCCGTCGGCGTAGATGCCGAGCCCGGTCACGCCCTGCGATTCGGGCTTGAGGTGGGTGAAGATGTGCATGCGGGTGGGGTTGTACCAGAGGAAGAACGGGGAGTCGGCTTCCACGGCGCGGTCCATGAAGTCGAGCGCCGAGGCCATGAATTCCTCGTCCACCGTTTCCATGCGGGTGGTATCGAGCGGTCCGGTGTCTTCGATCACCTGCTTGCCGACCGGCCCCCAGCGGGGATCGACCGTCTGGTCATCGACATCCGATGCCCAGCTGCGGATCACGCCGCGCGGTCCATAGACCTCGGCGAAGGCTGCATCGGTCGGGTAATCCTCGTTTTCGGGTTCTTCCGAGGCGTTGAGGTGATAGAGGTTGCCGAAGAACTCGTCGAAGCCGTGGACGGTGGGCAGGGTTTTGTTCAGGTCGCCGAGGTGGTTCTTGCCGAACTGGCCGGTCATGTAGCCGTGGGGTTTGAGCAACTGGGCGATGGTCGGGTCGGTAGCCTGCAGGCCCATGTCCTCGCCCGGCAGGCCGATGCGCAACAGGCCAGTGCGGAAGGGGCTCTGGCCGGTGATGAAGGCTGCCCGGCCCGCCGTGCACGATTGCTCGCCATAGGCGTCGGTGAACAGCACGCCTTCCTGGGCGATGCGGTCGATGTTGGGGGTGCGGTATCCCATCATGCCGAGGTTGTAGATGCTGGGATTCCAGTACCCGACATCGTCGGCCATGATCACCAGGATGTTGGGCTGGTCCGTGGTGCTACCGTCCGGCTCGACGATCTGGTCATCACCGGCGGACGGGGTCGCGTCGTCCTGGGCGGCGACCGAGTCGATCACTGCCCCGGCGGCCATCCCGGCGACCGCGGCCTTGACGAGGGTTCGCCGCGATGCTGCTGCCTGCTCCAGCAGGTGATTGCCCTTCATCGGTTGTGCGGTGGATAGATGGTCGTTCTGCTCTCTCATCTGGCCTCCATCCCGAGTCATGCATTTCCTCCATGTTCCGGCCAGATTCCGGGACCGGGTCGTTGGCGCAGCGCTCACGGGCGCAACGTTCGGGCCTGTGGGCCGCCCGAAAAGCCTTCCAGCACAGTGGATGTGGAACCTGTTCCCACTCTCGCCCAGGATCGGCCATCGGTCAATCGGGTCGCGGAAAAACATGGCGAGGTACCAACCTGCAGGGGTCAGGTTGCTTGCCGGATCACGGTACGAGGACATCCGGGGCGGTTGAATCCTCACCCGTTGCTCGATGGCATCCGGAACAAACCACCGCAATCACGCGCTGTGACCCACCACAACTGGTTGACCATACGCATATCCGGAAGCAGAGCCGTCTCGTCAATCGGCTTTCGTCAGGCCTTCGGGAATCTGGTCACCCTCCGGAAAGAGGTGATTCGGATCGAAGCCCTCCGCGAAGAGATCATCGTAGATGTCCCGCAGGATCGAATCGCCATCCTCGACCGTATAGACCCAGTAGCCAACGTAGGCGCCCTCGCGGAGCATCAGCACGCCCGACGGCCCGTCCTCCGAGTCAACGCCTTGCCACAGCATGACGTCATCCGTCCGGGAATCCAGCTCCAGCGGCGATTCCTGCAGGTCTCCCTCTGCCAGGGCTTCGTCCACACCAGTTTCGTAAAGACTGACGGCGGCCTCTTCGTCTTTCAGTTCGAAGTAGAGGAAGATCATGGTCCCGGCGTCAGCAGAACCGATCAGGTCGTCACTGAAATAGAACGCGGAGGCAGTCCCGACCGTCCCCGCCGGATACTCGCCTCCTGCTTCGGGCGTTGCGAACTGCGCCGAAGCGACCGCACTCATCCCAATCAGCAGTGACAACGCGAGAAACAGGGAGGTGGTGAACCGACGCATGGATCTCATCCCCAAGCTTGAACAGCACGAAAGGGTGCCGTCTTCATGTGTACCCACGGCCATTATGGGTGAGATGAGACGGTCGTGCGCACGCATTTTGCCGATCGAGTCACCCGCCTGCAGGATAAGAAGGGCCATACGGATCAGCCTGGCGCACCAGGATCGCCCCTCAACTTCCGGGCTCGAATCAGGCTGCTGGCATCCCGCCTAACCGGCCGCACGCTCCTCGCGGCGGTTGTACCAGGCCATGAGCGGTGTTACGGTCACCCCGTGGACCACCACCGACACCACCACCACGGTCAGCGTCAGCCCCATCAACTGTTCTGAGGCGGCTTCGTCCAGCCCATGCACCACAGCGAACATCAGGTAATAGAGCGATCCCACCCCCCGCACCCCGAACCAGCTGATGAGACCGCGCTGCAGGCGCGTGGTATCCGATCCAATCATGCCCACCGCCACCGCCACCGGCCGAATCACCAGGAACAGCAACGGCACGAACCAGACCGCAGCCTCTGGCAGGTAGCGGGTCGAGATCATCGCCCCCACCAGCACCATAATCCCCACTTCCCCGATCCGCTCCAGTTGCTCATTGAACTGCAGCAGCGACCGCGCCATGTGCGCAGGTCCCACCTCGTCGTCGGTCGCCACCCGCTCGTCCAGTTCCTCCGGACTCAAAGAACCCAACACCTCGTCCGGCATCCGCTCGTGCCCCACCGCTCGCTCTTCCAGCTTGCGCATCGCCAGGCCCGCCGCGAACACGGCCAGGAACCCGTAGGTGTGCGCCAGCAGGGCCGCTCCGTAGGTGAGTGCTACCAGACCCATCGCGAGGAAATCCTCGGTCACCCGCGAATCCGGATAGGAGCGCCGCAGGTACAGCACCAACCAGCCGATCGCCGCCCCCAGTGCCGCCCCAATCGCCAACCCTCCTGGAATCGCCCAGGCCACATCCACCAGCCACCAGCGAGACCACCCAGGCCCAAGGTGGTGGTGTCCCAGCAATCCCAGTCCCAGCATCACGAACGGAAACGCCATGCCATCGTTCAGCCCGGCCTCACCGGTCAGCGAAAACCGCAACCGGTCGCGATCACCAGGTTCGGACACCTGGATGTCCGAAGCCAGCACCGGGTCGGTCGGGGCCAGCACCGCCCCGAGCAGGATTGCCATCCCCAGGCTCATCCCCAGCCACACATAGCCGGTCACCGTCAGCAGTCCAATGGTGACGACCATCGAGATGGTGGCCAGCGAAATCGGCAGCCGCCACAACCGGTGCCGCAACGGCAGCCGCAGCTTCAATCCGGTAGTAAACAACGACACCAGCACCACGATCTCGGTCAGTCGCTCGAGCAATTTCGCATCGTCGAACGGATCGAGGTGCAGCAGTTCCAGGCCAGCCTCACCGAACACCAGCCCAACAAGCAGGTAGAGCAATGGCGAGGAGATCGGCAACCGTCGCAGCAGGGTCTGGCTCACCGCCATGACCACCAGCAGCACACCCAGAATCACGAACCAGAGGGTGATCAACGTCGACTCGTCCACTTGGACATCCCCTCTGCCCTCTGGAAGCAAACTTGCCTCCGAAGCAATCATTTCCTTTTCCCGCAGCCAGGGATGTGGAGTATGGAGGGTGGGGCACACCACTGCCACCTGCCCGCCAGGGACGAGGCTGCAAAAAGGATCAGCTCCCTTTCATCCTGCCAAGCCGATGGAGAGCGCTGCGAGTCGATGGAACCCCGCAAACGTGATCCCAGCCGCAGGTGATCCGAGTCCGTTCGCGTCGTTTGCGGCGATTGCCATGCAGGACAAGACCATCGCTGTGATTGGCGAACCCCTGATGGGGAAAGCCCGGCGCGGATGCAACTCCACGCCGGGCTTCGTCATCCGCCAGCGGCATCATGTCGGGTTGCTGGTACGGGCAAGGTGCCGAGGCCTGGCGAGGATGCCCCGGCGTCAGCAGCCAGTCGTTTCGCGAATCCACTCCTCAATGACACCAGGCAGGTTCCAGCCATCGACCTCGACATCGGGGGCAATACCTTGTGGAAACGTCTGTCCATCGACGGTGGTAGTCCAGTGCCCTGACAGCAAGACCATAGCTCCATCCATCAGTGGGAAGCCATCCCCTGATGTCGCAAATCCACTGGTTGTTTCTCCAAACAGCCTCACCGGAAAGTCGGCCGCCAGCAGACCAATCGCGGTGGCCTCCCCCGCACTGGCGGTCATGGGGCCGATCACCACCGCGATCGCCAGCGACCGCTCGCCTAGATCAGGAACGGGACGCTCGGGGGTATACACGGTGTTTGTGATGCCATTTTCCGCCAGTTGATACCTGTCATTCATGGTCACCTGCAACTCATTCCCGGCTGCATCGATGAAGCCGAGCAGTGGTCCCTCGCCCAGCAACGGCCCCAGCCCCTGCAACATCGGATACATGTTCCCACCGCTGTTACTGCTCAGGTCCACCACAATGCCGCAGGTGGTCTCGTCAATCGCAGCCTCCTGGTGCAACCAGAGCGATTCCACGTAGCGCCTGCCCGCTTCATCCGTGCTCGCAAATCGCGGCACGATGACCTTGACCAGGCCGGGAGCAGGTTCGTTCGGCATCACGGTTGGCAGCGTGGCCTGCGATGGACTCGTGACACCGGCACGGACAGCCCTCGCCTCGTCCGCACTCAGGAAATGGTTGTGGCCATCGCCGCCCACCGACCGGATGTCTTGCATGACAGCCCGCAGAAGCATTTGGGCCGCGCCAAAGTCGCCTTCCGGTGAGGTAGCGGCCATCGCGAGGTGTGCTTCGGAGCGGATCCGTTCCCAGTCAATCAGGTCCCGCTGAAGAGAGCGGACGGAGATCAGGTCAAGCGCCACATCGAAGTACACCCAAGGCGTGACGCTCGACACATCAAAGGAGAGGGAATTCAGAATCACATCCAGCGAACCACGGTTGGCAACCACGACCACAAACTCCTGGTCGCCACGCGGCTGGGGATGCGTGATCACGACGCCGACCGGTGCGTCATTTCCGGCGGAAGCTGGTTCGACCCGGCAGGCAGGCATCTCCGCTACCATCACCGCCCGGGGCTCACCGCCATATCTCTCCGCGATTTCATCACAGGCTTCGTCCAGCGTCCGGTACGGATCAGGCATTCCCCATGACGAAAAGAGAGACCCACTGGCGATGAATCCGGATTCACCGGCGTAGTCGTGCGCCAGCGTTCGATCGGGCACCCAGTCGCTCGGTATCGTGGTGACGAATCGAGCGCCATGACTCAGGTAGGGTTTGCGCTCGTCGCTGTCTGGTGATGCCTCCGGGGTGGCCATTCCGGTCACCACCTGCGCGATGACCAAGGCGACCACCACTGCCCACAATCCGAATCGCATTCCGGTCCCTCCTCATGACACCTGGGTTACGGCACGGCTGGAAACACAATTTCACCCTGAAATACCGCGCCAGACTGCGCGGTCGCGGTAATCGTGAAGGTGTAACAGCCGGGCTCCGGCACTACCGCGTACGAAGGCCATCCATTCACCGGCCCGGTCGAGCTTCCGGTGATCATGCCGCCAAACTGCACCTCACCCGCCACTCCCGTGTCGCTGGTGACGTCGACCGCAATCTCCGACATCGGCTCGCTGAACGCCCACAGCCACTTGGTGAACATCTCTTCCTGCTCGTAGATGCCATTCACCGGCAGCGGACGGTTCCCGGTCCACAGCCAGACGATCAGTTCAATGGTGGTGTCGGAGGTGGGAGTTGCCTGCAGCCAGAAGACGTCGTCCGGCACGCCGGGAATGGTCTCTGGTACCGGCCCGGCTCGCACCGGCGTCACCTCGCAGGTCCAGGCGGTCCACCACTGACTGCGCGAGTCATCGGGGTCAGATGCCTGCGCCAGTGACACACTCGCCATGGAGCAAATGAGCAGTCCGGCAAGAGCCATGCTGCGAATGACGGGATAGCGCATCGGGCACCTCCGCGCTTGACAGGTTGTGGCCACGAGCGACCATCAGCTACTGGAATCCTCCGATTGTACCGCCCCGGAATCAGCATCAACCGACGTGCCACACACCCACGCCATCACCAGTTTTTCGCAACATGGCGGGATTTTGGCTTCTCGATGCGTACGATAGGTAGGGACCGACTCACTGTCGGCCGGTTCACCCTGACTCAATCGCCGCCAACCGCATTCCTGCAATTCATACAAACTCGGCCCGGCCGGAAGAATTCCTCCGCAGAAAGCCCATGGAATCAACCGAAATCGAATTCCTGCAAAAGTGCATATCCCAAATTCGTTTTTTGGCCGCAGACCATCACACCAGGGAGCGACAACAGCATGTCCATGACAAACCTGCCCGACCATGTGCTGCAAAATCGCGCCGAGTAGGACCGCAAGGCACCCGACTTCGCCAGATACGCGGTTCGCGCGTGGGCCCAGCAGGACATCACCTGGGGCCAACTGGAGATTCCCGAGGTGGAGGTTCAGGCGCTCCCGGCAGACCTCGACGGCATAGACGTCGTCGAGCTCGGCTGCGGCACCGCCTATTTCTCGGCCTGGCTGGCTAGGCGAGGGGCCAATCCGGTCGGAATCGACATCTCGCCGAAACAGGTTGAAACGGCCCGGGCCATGCAGGCGGAGCACGACCTGCACTTCCCGATCCACCTCGGCAACGCTGAAGACCTCCCCTTCGAGGACGCCAGCTTCGAGCTTGCCCTCAGCGAATACGGCGCTTCGATCTGGCGCTATCCCTACGCCTGGATTCCGGAAGCCGCCCGCGTCCTGCGACCAGGCGGACGCCTCGTCTTCCTCGTGAACGGCCTGCTCAGCGTGCTCTGTTCCGGCCCGGACGACCTGATCGACACCCCGCTCGGAACCTGCCTGCAGCGACCGCTCCTCGGCATGCACCGCCTGGAGTGGAACGACGAGGACTCGGTGGAGTTCCACCTTCCGCATGGCGAAATGATCCGGGTGCTGCGCGAGGCGGGTTTCGAGATCGAGCGGCTGATCGAATTGGCGGACCCGGCCGGGAAGGGCATCGCCATGCCGCTCATCCCACCCGACTGGACCCGCCAGTGGCCCGCCGAGGAGATCTGGGTTGCCCGCAAGCGGTAGCGCGCGTCAGTCTTCCCAACCGGGCATCTGCCGCCGGTAGCGGGCAGTGGTCAGCTCGAACTCCCAGGCATCGGGCAACGGCGCGCCGGACTCCCGCACATCGGCAATCGCCCGCTCGATGTCGTACGGCACACGCACGATCTGCAGACCCCAAGGGGCAGGGTTCACCCCGTCGGGTACACCCTCCAGCACCACGTACGAGGCCAATGTCATGTCGAGCGGATTGCCGACGCTCCCCACGTTGAAGAGCGTTCGGAAGTGAAAGGTGCGGACGTAGGGCGTATGGATATCGGCATACCCCACCACGGTGGGCACGAAGGCCGGATCGGTCAGGTCCGTGTTCTCGAACATCGCCAGCTTTGGCTCGTCGGGGCCGGCCTGGTAGACCCGATGGTTCACGCCCTGGGGCGACGCATGCACCAGCCGGACGCGTTGCCCGCTCAGCACGAGATCAACGGAGAACGGGAGGCTCCCCAGCCAGGCGAGCCGCTCTGGCCCAAGTTCCTGCTGGTACCAGGTGAAATGCGCGTTCCCGGTGCGGCTCGCCAGGGCGGCATCCCAGTTCCCCAGGATGGTGATTTCACAACGCTCCCGGCAGAGATCAACCACCGCCGCGCCGCTCGCTCCCTTCCCGGCCAGGTCGCCCAGATTGATGATCCGTGTAATGCCACGCCGGTCGATATCGGCCAGCACGGCTTCCAGCGCCGGAAGGTTTCCCTGAACGTCGGCAATCACCGCGATCTGCTGCATTGGTATCCCCATCGTCAACGGGCAGGCCCACAACCTCCACGATACTCCACACGATCGGCATCGCCTGCCCATCCCGCCCATATGCCAGGACCTGCTACCCGATGACTCCCCTGCACGATTTCGACCATGTTCGCTGGATCGGTGGGTCGGCCAGCGCCGGAAAAAGCTCCGTCGCCCAGA
>JAEZJB010000243.1 GCA_023415845.1 Chloroflexota bacterium
TCGCGCCCGTCAGTGGTCCGTTCCACGACGCTACCGAGACTGAACCAGTTCGTAGACGGCACCGCTCAAGTCGACCACGTAGAGCCGGCTATCCGCTCCTTCACCGAATGAGGAAACGTTCAACCCGGTCTCGATTGGGTCACTCACGTCGTACCCGCCCGCCCCATCAGGAAAAAGTCTCCACAGCTTCCCGGTGCAGTAATCAGCGAACAGATAGACACCGTTAAGGTCGGCGAAATCCTGACCGTGGGATACATACCCACCCGTCACTGAGCAACCGTCACCGCTGGAATGCGTGTAGGTAAACACCGGCTCCACGAAGGACGCCGGGTTGCAATCAGAGTCGGCAAAACACGATGGCCCCTCGACCAGATTCCAGCCGAAATTGGCGCCCCCATCGTTCGGACCGATGACGTTGACTTCCTCGAACTCGTTCTGTCCAACATCGGCGATCCACAGGTCGCCAGTCTCCCGGTCGAAGCTGAAGCGCCAGGGATTGCGCAAACCACTTGCCCAGATTTCAGGCAGAGCGTCTTCGTCGCCTACGTATGGGTTGTCGTCCGGCACTGAGTAGGTCTGGTTTCCGCTGGAGTCGGGGTCGACGTTTATTCGCAGAATCTTCCCCAGCCACGTGTCCGCCCTCTGCCCGTTTCCATCCGGATCACCTTGCCCACCACCATCACCCAGGCCGATGTAGAGGTAGCCATCCGGACCGAAAGCGATCATGCCACCGTTGTGATTCCAGGCAGGTTGGTCCTGAGTGAGCACAACCTCCTCAGTGGTCGGATCGGCTCGGTCTGAATCGACCGAAACCTGGAATCGTGACACCACCGTATCGCCGTTCAGGTCGGTGTAATCGACGTAGAACAGCCCCGTTTCGGCATGATTCGAGGGAAAAGCAAGCCCCAGAAGACCCTGTTCCGAACTGTCCGAACCGACCCGACCGGTGATGTCGAGGAACGGCGTGTCGAGAACGTTCCCGTCAGTCACGATCCTGATCACACCCTGTCGTTCGACGACAAAGAGACGATCATCAGCGGCATTGGTGACGAACACCGGTTCGGCAAGGCCACCCACGACCAATTCCAACTCAGGAATCGCGGCATCAGGCGTTCCCGCTTCCTGCGCGGCGATGACCGCAGTCGAAGCCAAAAGCAAACTCACGCCGAGCACGAACAAGCGTGCGATCCAGGATGTCATCTATCGCTGCTCCACAAATTGACCTTGCACCGGTGACCCCATGGAGACCGCTTCACCATCGCCGACATACGCCTCAAAGACCATCGGCAACCCGACCGCTGCTGGATCAAAAAAATCAGCGACTGATTGCGCGTGGAGATGGATATGAGGTTCCGAGGTGTGTCCGGAATTGCCAACCACGCCCAGTTGGTCACCGGCATTTATCTGGTCTCCGACATTGATCGCCACCGATCCCTCCTGCATGTGGGCGAGGTAGAGATAGGTGCTGTTCCCCAAATCGAGGACAACATGGTTTCCCGCCGGATGCGTCGGACCTCCAGTGGACTGAGGGGTGGCACTCATCCCGGTCCCTTGCGCAATTGCCGGCGGCATATCTGGTTGATCGTTCACAGCCGCGACTACAACGCCACTGGCTGGCGCGAGGATCGATTCCCCCCAGATCAGGTAGTCATCGTTGGAAAGCCCGTCAGTGCGAAAGGTTGAGCCATCCTCCCATCGTGTGAGGTCCAAAGCATGTCGTTGGGCCGGGTTGGCGGCGTGGTAGTTCTGGAACTCGGTCGTTCCACCCCACACCACAAGGAGCGGGCCAACAACCGGTAACGACTTCATTGGGGCAGGATCGAGATTCAGCCTCGGGTCTGGAGGCAAGAGATCGGACAACGATGTGGCCAGTGCCACGAATCCGCCATCTTGACCACGAAGTGCCTGGAACGTAATGAGGGCGTCGTCCCATACATGCTCCGAGCGATAGACCTGATTGACGGGACTCAGCGGAAGGGCCTCTTCCTGCACCTGCATGCCGATTGGTTGAGACTCGGCCAGTCTGACGCTCAGGCTGGAGCCGGTGACACTCCGCTCCGGGAGATCGATCGTGCCCGTGAGTGTGTCGATCTCTCCGGCGAACGTCACCGAAAACGGTTCGTCCATCGATCCGGGTGCCAGCACGCCATTCCAGCGACCAGTCGGATATCCCCTCGACTGGTCGTCGGCAGAGGTAGCGACAAACTGAAAAGGGCCCTTATTCCAGGCAAATCCAGCCATAGTTCCGGAGCCGTCGAAGTGTCCATCCAGCAGGAGATTGCCGTCCGGCCACCGCATTCGGATCCGACGGGACTCAAGCCAGTGCATTGTGTCTGCAGCTGAAAGGCTCGCGAGTGCAGCGTTGTCAATCAGATCAGCGAAGGCTTTGTCATCCCTCCGCAGGAGCGCATCCACCAATGCCCGACCAGCCTGCAGCAACTCCTCCCGCTGGGATGCATACAGTTCAATCTGCGCGGATGGCATCCCAGGAGACGGCGTCTGACCAGTGACATCGCGTCGTAGCTGTGTGGCAGTGGCAAATGCCAAGGGCATCGCAGCGAGTACACGTCGGTTGACCTTGATGGGCATGAAGATCTCCTCTCGTCGACTCGACTTCGATCTTCACCCTAGCACGTCTCGGTGTGATACCAGTCCATACAGGCGTTCAAGGGAAGGGCTCGAGAAATCACGTTCGAAAACTCGGCCTCTACCACGCGGAGTCCGCACAGCCCCCTTCTCCGGCAACCACGGCAAGGCATCCAAAGATTTCCACCAGTTGGTCGATGCCAGCGCGCTGATCGATCACACCCTGCGTGGTGTTGAAGCCAGCTGTGGCAAAGAAAACCCGCCCGTCTGCTCGCTGGAGAACGAAGGTTGCATTCACAACGCCCGCCTCATAACCACCCTTGTAACCTGCCATGGGAAAAGCCGCAGTGTCCCACACGGCGCCCCGGTTGCCGGTCAAGATCGACCGCACAGGCGCCAATCCAGGCTGGGCTCCCATTGCCCAGAGAGAGGCACTGACGCGGCAGAGGTCACTCGCCGAGGCAAACCACTCGATGCCATCTATCGCCGTCGGACCGTTCCAGATCCCCCACCCACCAGTCGGGTTGATCTTGATTGGATCGATGACAGTCGCGACCATGGCGAGTTGCTCGCCATCGCTTGCCGAAACGTACCGGTCGATCCAATCCTGAGACTGAAACATCTTGATTGCGAACATTTCATGGGTCATGAGAAGCGGCGCATTGGCGCTCGGATCACGCTGTCCAAACGCCTGAAAGGCCCGCTGGACATTGTCACGTCCGAGGTAGTCGATCAGATGATCGGTCGCCGTATTGTCACTGACCCAGATCATCGCCTCGGCAAGTTCCTTTACGGTTGCCTTGGTGCCGGCCGGCATGTACGCGAAATCTCCTGAAGGCATGCTGCGTAATCCGTCGGTGAGCACGATGGTGTCAGTCCAATTGGCCTGCCCCAGTTGCACCTGTCGGGCCAACTCACCCAGAACGTAGAGTTTGAAGACAGACGCGATGGCGAGTGATGTCTCCTCATTCTGACCATGAATGGTGGAGCACCCGCTGCCCTTGAACTCGGCGATCAAGAGATTGCTGTCGGGCGCCAATGAGGAAATCTCGGAGTCGATGCGAGTGAATAACAGTGACATCGGAGGCTGCTGGGCTGTCACCGGAGCGAAGACCAGGCAGAGTGCTGCACCGAAAATGAGAAAGCCAGACCAGGCACGTCGAACAAGCATGAACACGTCTCCCGCAGGCGGTTCGTGGCAGAACGGAGACGTTCACCCGCGACGACGCACAGATGAACGTACACAGCGTACGAACTCTTCAGGTCGCCCGCAAGATTTGCCTTTCAGGCACATGCAAGCAGATGTGTACTCTGGAACAATGTCTGTAATGAGAGCAACTGGACCGGTACGAATGGTGCCGCCAGGGGAGGGAGCAGTAGCACGACAGGTGACTTTACGAGTTAGGAGCGACGTCTCGAAGCACCTTGTCGGCTGCACTTCGTGCGGACGAGATGACGTCGGGTATCCCTACACCGCGCAGCATCGTGCCAGTGATGGCGAGTCCTGGCATCGCCGCGACTCCTGATTCGATGCGCGACACGCGCTCGCGATGACCAATGACATATTGCGGCATGGCCAGTTCCCACCGTTGCACCCTGGTTAGTGTCGGCTCGATCCTCAGGCCCAGCACCTCTCGCATCTCGGCAATGGCGAGCTTGATCAGGTCAGCATCCTCCAGCTGCAGCACGGCCTCGCGCCCAGTTCGACCAAGGAAAACGCGAACGAGAGCCTGACCGGCCGGAGCCCGTCCACTCCATTTGGACGATACCCACGTCATCGCAGTGATGTCGCGACCTTCTGCACGAGGCACAACGTATCCGTAGCCATTCAACGCCTTGGTCAACTGTGTTTCCGGAAATCCGAGCGCGACAAGTCCACTTGACGAGTGCTCGATTTCCGCGAGCGCATCGCTCGCCCCGGGCGACACGTATTTCAACAGGGCGGACCCGACCCAGGCAGGCGTGGCGAGTACGACAGCGTCCACGCGAACTGGACTCGCGCTACCATTGATAGGCAGTTCGAATTGGCGGGTTTCGAATTTATGCTCGATTGCCTGAACAGCAGCACCGACGGTGATCTTGCCACCCAGCTGTTCGACCGCAGCCCGAGTCGGCAGGCAAGGTCTCCATGCCATTACGGAAGCTGACGAAACCCCTGGGGGTGGAGGGCCGAGCTGATTCGGACTGCTCTCGGTCTCGAGCAGCGATCGCCGCCACTAGCAAGCTCCCGTACTGCAACTCCTGAGCGGGAAGATTCGGGAAGGTAGCGTCAATAC
>JAEZJB010000372.1 GCA_023415845.1 Chloroflexota bacterium
GTTCGTGGATTTCGAGTGGGGCGACCGTGCGCAGGACACGCTCGGCGGCGGCAACTGTCGCGGCCGCTTCTTGGCGATCATCGCGAGCCTCCTGCCAGGCATCAAGCCGGCGAGCAAGCCATCCCAGAGGACCGTTCGCGACCGCGGATCGCACCCCCATGAAAAGCGGATCCGGCATCAGTTCGGACTCGGATGCCCGCGTGTGATCGGGCAGCACCGGTGGTGGAAACATGAGGATCTCCTGGGCTTGGGCAAGGGACCGGACACGTAAGACGTATCGATTGCCACTCCGTGAGACGGCAACACCCGATCAGGGCGGCACGGTTCATGCCGCCCCCTAATGGCTGTCGGTTGAGGTTCGATCGTTAGCTGACCTCGGCCTCGCGCCGCCGGTGTTCGGTCAGCCAGGTAGGGTCGAAGGAGACGGATTTCAGGCAGGTGTCCTGCGGGCTGAGGACCCGCCAGATCGGCGCCAGGTCCGGCTCTCCTGCCTCCCGCGCTTCGTTGACGCCCTCGGCGACCAGCCGGAGACCCCGGCTGGTGGTGACGGGGCAGACGTATTCCACCCCATAGTGACGACCGAGCTCCCCGCGCAATTCCCGGGGCGTGACGACCTGCCCGGATGGGATGGCCCGAATCGCCTGGAGCAGGACCTGTGCCGAGGGATAGAGCATCGACGCCCCCTGGCGCATGGCCCGGCGTTCGGGCGGCACCGGTCGGATATCGACGCCGACCGAAGCGGCCACCTGGTCTCGCCAGTGGGTCGCTCCCGTCATTCTTCGCCTCCGCCCTCGACAGCGATCGGGAAGGCAATATCGCAAACCAGATCGTCCGGGCCAGCCGACATGATGTCGGCGAAGTAGACCTCCCGCGGCGAATCGGTCATCCGGGCGCCGGTTTCGGCCATCCACCCCTCGACGGCCTGGTAGGCGGAGAGGATGTCGGGAAATTCCACAAGCCGCTTCGGAATCCGCGTGTAGGCCTCGCGGTGGGCGGGCTCGATCCTGGTTTGGGCATCGGTCTCGCCGGCCCGGGCGGGGTCGATCGGGATGCAAATCTCCATTGGGCCCGCGTGGTCGTTGGTGATTTCATCGTGATAGATGAAGAAGGCCGCCCCGGTCACGCCACCGACCGATTCGGCAAGTGCCATCAGCCGTGGTGTGGCGTCATCGACGAAGGCAGGGAGATCCTGGGCGAGAACGACACGCTGCTCGGTGAGGACGGTCTGGGCTGGAACGTCACGGGTTTCAATGGTGAACATGAGACATCTCCTCGCTGTATCAGATAGAAACGACAGGGAACGCGACATCCAGCGCCTGGTCGTCAGGGCCGGCCTTGCTGAACTCGTGTGCATAGACTTCACGTGGCGGACCGCTGACGCGCCGCCCATGCGTGACCACCCACTGCTCGACGGCGTCGTAGGCCGTCAGGATCTGCGGATAGGCCACCTGGAGCTTGCGGAGCGGCGTGTACGCCTCGCGATGCGCGGGTTCGACGCGGGTGGGAAGCAGGAGACCCACTGCCTGGTCGGGGTCGACCGGCACGCAGATTTCGACCGGACCGTTACTGTCTTCGCTCACCTCCCCGTGATAGACGACGAACACCCGCCCCATGAGTCCACCATGCTGGCGGGCGGCTTCGACGAGATAGACGCTCCGGCTGGCAAGCCAGGTGGGCAGCTCGATGGCGTTCACGTGGCGCTGCTCGCACAGCACCGTCATGGCTGGCACCTCGCGTTCGGCCACGTCGAACCGATCGGCCGGTATGGCTCGCCCGCTGAGCGAGATCAGCAGCCAGGTCATCAGTTCGCGCCGGGCGTTGAACCGGGCCTCGAGATCGTCCCACCATTCGGCGAGCAGGTCGGCCTGCCTGTCGGGCGGTTGCTCGACGATGGCACGGACGACGGCCAGCGGCATGTCCAGTTGCCGGAGGCGGGAAATCAGGCGAGCGGTCACCAGCTGGGCCTCGGTATAGAACCGGTAGCCGCTACGGGCATCGACCGCCGCCGGCACGAGGAGTCCCTGCCGGTCGTACAACCGCAGAGCTTTCGGTGAAAGCTGGCTGCGGCTGGCGAAGGCCCCGATGGTCAGGTGGTCGCCAGACGATGGTGGGTGCTGGCCGGCGGTGACGCGTTGCATGATCCAATCCTCCGGTGCGGGAGAACCGTTCTCCCGTGGGTCTCACTGTGGGGCTTGCCCCAGGGGGAAGGTCAAGCCCCTCGCGAGAAAACTCATCGTTGCGGAATGTGGGGGTCGTGAGGCCCTTGCCCTCCTGAATCCGGTGTCGCTCATCTTCCGGGATTATCTTCGGGCATGGCACCTCATCGGCCCGCAGGATCGGCAAGCACCGGGCCAGTTAGCGGTTGGTTGTCAAGAATCGCGATGCACGAACTCAAAAACTCACAAACTCGCGATTTCGGCGATTTGATGGGCTTTTCGGCGGCAGAGTTTGTGCGGAATTCGGGCGCCTTCGCGCGAATTGTTGCCAGCTGGGCACCAAATCATCATCGATGAACCGGCAATCCCTGGTCCTCGTACCTTTCGAACGCATCAGCGAGGCCATATCCCGCCACGCCTACGGAATATCCGTATCCGGCAAGCTCAGGTCGACACGATGACCGGCCATGACCGCAACGATCGCATCCTCGGCCAGCACTGGCTCCGAAACTCCACGCGAGAATCGCCCGTGCGAGAATGCGGCCTGACCTGCGGCCACCCGCTGCCGCACTCGCTCTCCGCTGAAAGCGATCCGTCGTGCCAACCCGCTCACCAGCCAGGCACCTGGCGCAGATCTCTCCCGACTCCATGGGTCTGTTGCTGGGTTTTTTGGGCGTTCTCGCCTTTTCGTTCACGCTGCCACTCACCCGCATCGCGGCGCCGGCCCTGGGTGGGGCCTTCACCGGCATGGGGCGAGCATTCGTGGCGGCCCTGCTGGCTTCTGCGCTCCTGCTGATTCGCCGCGACCCGGTTCCCCCGCGTCGCACCTGGTATCGCATTGCCCTCGTTGCGATGGGCACCATCTTCGGCTTTGGCCTGCTCACGTCAATCGCGCTCCAGACGGTGCCCGCCGTCCATGCCATCGTGGTGGTGGGCCTGTTGCCAGCAATGACGGCGGTGATGGCGGTCGTCCGCGCCGGGGAGCGGCCGCACCTGCCGTTCTGGCTGTCGGTGCTGGTCGGACTCGTGTCGGTGCTGATCTTCGCCTGGGTGCAGGGGGCGGGCTCGATCCAGCGCGGTGATATCTGGTTGCTGCTCGCCATTGTGCTGGCAGCCCTGGGCTACGCCGAGGGCGCGGTGCTGACCCGGACGATGGGTGGCTGGCGCGTGATTTCGTGGGCGCTGGTCTTTTCGCTCCCGATCCTGACCATCGTGATGACCGTCCTGATCTGGCGCGATGGCTTTCCGGTAGCTGGCCCCGATGCCTGGGTTTCGTTTGCCTACCTGGCGGCGGTGAGCATGTATCTCGGGTTCTTTCCGTGGTATGCGGGATTGGCGATGGGTGGCGTGGCCCGGGTGGGCCAGGTGCAACTGGTGCAGCCGGTGTTCAGCCTGGTCTGGGCATGGCTGCTGCTTGGTGAATCGATCACGTTCGGCACGGCGGTGGCTTCGGTGCTGGTGATCGGCTCGGCTGCGCTCGCACGCTGGACCCGCAGCACCTGACCACAATGAGCCGTCCGAAATGGGGACACGGCGCGAGTCTGTGAGACAATCCTCGCCAGCCATTCCTGACAGGGTCATTTAGGGCATCGCCACGCGGACGCCCACCGCTGCACGCGGCGCAGGAATGGATGTCGGGTTCCGTGGCGAGGCCGAACTCCGCCCCAGTCTCATGACAGGCACGGGCGGCGAGGAGCATAGTCGGCATTATGGATTCTTCGAACAACGGTCCGATCCGTCACCTCTTCACGGCCTTGCGGGCTGGCCAGATCACCCGGCGCCAGTTCATCGAACGGTCGACCATGGCCGGTGTCGGCGTCGGAATGGCGGGATTCCTTGCCAATACGGCGCTGGCTGGCGCGCAGGATGCTTCGCCCGAAGCCTCGGCCGCTGCGAGCACGGCAGAACGTCCCGCCAGTGGTACCGAGAACCAGAGCCGGGGCGAAGGTGGTGACCTGCGCATCCTCCAGTGGCAGGCACCTTCCCTGCTCTCGCCCTTCAATGCCAGCGGTGTGAAGGACTACCTGGCGTCGGTGCTGGTGCTCGAACCACTGATGCACTACCTGACCGATGCCACCCTGATCCCGAACCTGGTGAAAGAGGTTCCCTCGCAGGAGAACGGCCTGCTGGCCGACGACCTGACGAGCGTGACCTACAACCTGCTCGAAGGCGTGACCTGGAGTGACGGCACCCCGTTCACGGCCAACGACATTCGCTTTACCTGGCTGTGGCAACTCGACAGCGATGGCAAGTACCAGTCGAACTCGGTGTCCAAGCCGGTCGCCGAAACGATCAAGGATGTCGAAGTCATCGACGACCTGACGGTCACGGTGCATTTCAACAACCCGAACCCGCTCTGGTTCGAAAACCACGCCGGAACCAGCACCGGCTTCATCTATCCCCAGCACATCCTCGACACCGATGACCCGTCGGTGCTGCAGAACTTCCTCTCCAACCCGATCGGCACCGGCCCGTACGTGGTCGAGTCGTTCTCGGTCAACGACCAGGTGATCTACGCGATCAACGAGAACTACCGTGAGGAGAACAAGCCGTACTTCTCGCGCGTGACGATCAAGGGTGGTGGCGACGCAGCCTCGGCGGCCCGCGCCACGATCCAGACGGGCGACTACGACTTTGCCTGGAACCTGCAGGTGGAGCCGGACGTGCTCGCCGACATGGAAGCCGACAACAACCCTGGCTACCTGCTGGTGGCGCTGGGGACCAACGTCGAGCGCATCGACCTCAATTTCTCCGATCCGCGGACCGAGGTGGATGGCCAGCGGTCGGAAATGAACACCCCGCACCCGTTCTTTGCCGACAAGGCCGTGCGCGAAGCCTTCACGCTGGCGATCGATCGTGAGCTGATCGCCAACTCGTTCTACGAGGGTGGTGAGGAAGAGCCAGCCGCCGCGAACGTGATCGAGGGGATCGCCGCCATCGAGTCACCGAACAACGAGGTGGTCTACGATCCCGAGCGGGCGAAGCAGATTCTCGACGAAGCCGGCTGGACGATGGACGGCGACGTGCGCAAGAAGGATGACGTGGAGCTGAGCGTGCAGTACGCCACCTCCATCAACCAGGTGCGCCAGAAGACCCAGGCGGTAGTGAAGAAGAACCTCGAAGACATTGGAGTCAAGGTCGAGCTGGTCTCGGTCGACTCGGGTATCTACTTCGATACCGCCCCCGGCAACGAGCAGAACATCTACAAGTTCTACTGGGACATGGAAATGTTCCAGTCGGTGCCGACCAACCCGACCCCGATCACCTACATGGAGAACTGGTGGGCGGGCCCCGATGCCTCGAACATTGCGCAGGCATCGAACCAGTGGACCGGCGGCAACACCATGCGCTACAACAACCCGGACTACGATGCGCTGCTCGACCAGGCACGCACCGAAACGGATCCGGAAGCGCTGGCCGACCTCTTCATCCAGATGAACGA
>JAEZJB010000255.1 GCA_023415845.1 Chloroflexota bacterium
CTCCAGGCCGCCAATGCCGAATTCGACCTCTTCGAAGATGAAGTCTTTGCCGAGGCGCACCTGAACCGGGAGCAATATTTCGACATCTGGGCGAAGCCTCGCCTGGCCCGGGAGCTTGTCACGGCGCGATTGACGAACGACGTGGCGCAGACGGCCGAGCAGGTCAACGCTCAGCACATCATGGTCGCCACTGAAGACCTCGCGAACCAGCTCTACAGTGAAGCGTCAAATGGAGCGGATTTCTCTGCACTTGCCCGCGCCAATTCAACCGACGCCCAGACAGCCGCCACCGGCGGCGAGCTTGGCTGGTTTACTCGCGACGAAGTCTCGACTACCTTCGCCGATGCCGTGTTTGGTCTCGAGCCAGGACAGATCAGCCAGCCCTTCAAGAATGGCGACAGCTGGCAGATTGTGCGCGTCAACGAGAAGGAAGCCGATCGACCACTGACCGATGCACAGTACAACCTCGCCATCCAGATTGCGATCGATAGGTGGCTGGACCAGCAACGTGAGGATGCCGACATCTCGTCCGATGACCTGCCCACCCCAACGCCGACGGCCGAAGTGTTTGCGCCGCCGGCAGGCGCGCCAACGCCCATCCCTGCCACGCCGATTCCTGTCACCCCAACCCCGACCCCGCCGCTGATCGGCCCGGAGCCCCTCGCGCCTGGTGCATCACCTGCAGCGGGAGCGACTCCCATCGTCTCGGCGGCGAGTCCCGTTCCATCGGCGTCGCCAGCCGTCGAATCGGCAACTCCCCAGGCGGTCGCCACGCCATAGTCGACACCGCTCTCGAAAGGCACCTGAGCCCAGGGGCTCAGGTGCCTTTCGGCGCTATGGTATGCTCCGGAGACACTCGGACAGGAGTGGTTTTGCCGGCCTCTACAGACTGGAAAGCGTTTACGTGGCATCCAACGATCGCACACCACGCCGTCGGTCTCCCCAACCCCCTGCCACCGCAGATGAGGTCTACTACGAAGACGATGTCTTCTATGGTGGTGATTGGCGTGAGGAAGAGATCTATGAAGACGAGGTGGTTGACTACCGTACGCCTGCCCCTACCCGCAGCGGAACCGCAGCGGGCATAGACCGTCTGCGCCAATCTCTCGGCCGAACGGGCGGCAACGCAGCGCAGCCATCCGGGAATTCGCCTCGCCAGGCTACAGGACGGCAACCGAAACCTGCACCGGACTACGAAAATGAGGCACGTTCGACGCTGCGTCGCCAGTCCACCGACCGTTCCCCGACCACAACGTCGTCCCGACCCCAACCTGGCAAACCGGCACGTCGGAGCATTGAGCGGGTCGACGAGCCAGAAGACACGGCGCCCTATCTCGAGTACGAGGACGACTTCACCGAGTACGATGCACCTCGTCGGCAGCGACCTACCCGCCAGCGGCCTCAGGTTTCAGTGCCGTCCATTAGGCGCCCGACCATGCCGTCGGCCATTGCCAATGCCGACCTGGTGAGCGACGTCCCGGCCCTCGCCTTGATTGGTGGCAGCATCCTCAGCCTGCTTGGTATGTCGATTCTCGTCGGCAATCAGGCTGGCTCGCTGGCACCCGAGTTCGCCACACATGTGTCAGCCTCGGGCGTGCTTGAAGACTTCCGATCCGAAACAGCACTGTGGAGACTTCCTCTGCTGGCGGCTGCCTTCACGCTGATGAACATCGTGATCGCCTGGTTCACGTCACCCATCGACCGCTTCGCCAGCAGGTTCGTGCTCGCAGCTGCACTCGTCGTACAGTTCATCGCCTGGGTCGCGGTCATCCGTATTCTGTAATCCGCACCCACCTCAGCGTGCATGGACCTTTTGCCCTAAACGTCCAAAGAAATGGCCCTCCTGCATCTTCAGGAGGGCCATTTCTCTTCTGCCTGAATGATGGCCGTCTAGCGTTCGGCAGCCCGCTCCAGGCTTCGCTTCGTCAGCACTTTGACGAGCTGTGCCAGGTACACTTCCGATGCATAGGGCGTTGGATTGAGTTCCAGACCCTCCGCCGCGACCGCAGAAGCAGCTGCAATCGAGTCGGCGTCTAGCGCCTTGCCGACCAATGCAGCTTCGGCAGCACCCGCGTGGGTCACGATTGACGTGGCGCCAGTCACCACTACGTTTGCATCGGTCACGATCCCATCTGACACGGTCACGGCGACCGCCACTCCCACCACGGCGTAGCCACTTGCCGGGTGTTGATGCTTCAGGTACGCAGACTTGGTGTCCGCTGCCGGAATCGGCAACGTCACCGTGGTCACCACTTCGTCCGGCTCCAGGGCAGTCGTCCAGAGGTCCACGAAGAGCTCGTCGGCGCCAACCGTGCGCTCACCGTTCGGCCCCTTGGCGACCACACTTCCCTTGAGCGCGCAAAACACAGCGGTAAAGTCGGCAGCCGGATCGTTATGCGCCAGGGTGCCACCGATGGTGCCATTTGCGCGCACTTGCTGGTCGCCGATGACGTTGAGTGCGTCGACCGCGCCCGCATACAACTCCGCGAAGCCGGCCGCATCCTTCAGTTCGTTATAGGTCGTCAACGCGCCAATCGTGACCTTGTCGTCGCCAAGGGTCACGCCACGCAGCTCTGCAAGTTTCGTCAGGTCCACCAGCAGACCAGGTGCGGCCAGGCGCAGCTTCATCGCCGGAATCAGCGAGTAACCACCCGCCAGGATCTTGGCATCCGGATTTGCGGCCAGCACGGATATCGCATCGTCAACGCTTGATGCCCGGTGATAGGCAAACTCTGTGGGGAACACGACGTCTCCTCCAAAATCGGTTGGCCGGTTAGTCGGCGCTCTGCTCGCTCATCATTTCGGCCGCCCGCTGAACGGAGCGCACGATGTTGTGGTATCCCGTGCACCGGCACATGTTCCCTTCCAGCT
>JAEZJB010000404.1 GCA_023415845.1 Chloroflexota bacterium
ATCAAAACGCTGGCCGATGTGATCGCCTTCAATGCAGAGCATGCCGATGAGGAGATGCCCTGGTTCGACCAGTCAATCTTCCTCAATGCCGAACAACGCACCGGGCTCGACGACATTGCCTATATCAATGCCGTGCTCAACATCCAGGCCGCTGGCCGCGACAATGGCATCGATGCCGCCCTGCAGGCCAATCAACTCGACGCGCTCGTCGCGCCGACCAATGGTCCCGCCACCCGCATCGACCTGCTCAACGGTGATCACTGGCTTGGGGGAACGTCCACGCTTGCCGCCATCGCTGGCTATCCCCTGGTCACGATTCCGGCGGGCTATCGTCACGGCCTGCCAATCGGAATCACCTTCATGGGCACGGCCTGGAGCGAGGAAACCCTGATTCGCCTGGCCTATGCCCTGGAGCAGCAACTCGGTATCTGGCAGGAACCGACATTTGCGCCAGGTGACATACTTCCCCCAGCCTGAGCCGGATTCGCCTGGCCACCAGCTGGGCCCGGCTTGCGGAAACGAAGCATTGATGCCGGGATACGGGCACCACAGGCCCGTATCCCGGCACATGGCCCGGGAGATCCTCGTCGGCGCAGATGGGACATCGAATGACTGATCAGCCCCGGAATTCGCAATCGTCAGATGACGACAATCTCGACTACCTCGATGCCGGGCTACCGCCAGAACAGCCCACCACCCGCATCGAGCCGGAAACAACGGTTGGTCCGTCTGCCACCACGACGACGCCCATCGCCGGGCCACCTCCACCGCCGGAGAATGAGCGGTCCGAGGCAGCAGCGATGCGGTCACGCGACACGTCGTGGACCTGGCCACTCACCAACCTCATTGGCCTGCTGGTAGTGGTCGCCCTCAACTACTCGGCCAATGCGTTCAAATTCAACGGCAACAGCACCGGCGACATCGTCGAACGAGATCCTGTTCCCTTCCAGCCCGCGGGATGGGTCTTCTCCATCTGGGGCGTGATCTACATCCTGCTTGGTGTCTTCGTGGTCTATGGCTTGCTGCCGGCTGGCCGCAATAATCCACGTCTCCAGCGAATCAGTCCCCTCTTTCTCATCTCCAATATTGCCAACGCCACCTGGATCATCCTTTGGCACTGGGAATTTGTTGCAGCCGCCCTCGGTGTCATCACCGTCCTTCTCCTCTCGCTGATCGGCATCTACGTCGGCATTCGCTTTACTGGAAATCCATTCCGGCGTGGCGACCGTGACGCGGTTCCAACGCCCGGCTGGCCCGAAAAGATCGCCCTTCGACTGCCGTTCTCGGTCTACGTTGGGTGGGTGACCGTGGCGACGCTCGCCAATGCGATGGTCTGGATGAAGGAGTCGGGCCGCGACTCTGGACTGTTCTCGCTGAACTGGTGGGCCGTCATTTTCATGCTCGTCGCGACGTTGGTGGCCGCCGTCTATATGGCCACCTCTCACGATGGAATCATCGGCCTCGTCGCGGCAGTCGCGTTCGCTGGCATCGCCGACCGGAACTGGGGCACCGAAACCGCCGTCAGCATCGCGGCGGGAATCTTTACGGTCCTTGCCCTGGTAGTCGCCGGTGCTGCGGCGCTCCTGGCCTTCGACAAGAGCCACAATCGTCCATTCCCTGGCTCGAATATCTGGCGCCGGTCCAGCACGCCCACCTGATCCTTCGCCATCCTGGCATCGCCTGGTGACCGGGAGCACGCGTTCTCACTGCCAGTCCAGCAGGCTTTCAGCGTGTTTTCATCTTTCGGGCGGATGCTGCAAGCGTCGACGATCACCTGTTGTCCCGGGAGCATGTTGCCGCCAGAATATGCCTTGCCATTGAGGGATTGGACCATGAAACGAGCCATCATCCTGCTGGGACTGCTGTGCCTTTCACTTGCTCCCGCCACCTTGTCGGCGCAGGAAACTGCCCTGGGGCTGGGCACGACCGATGACCTTGGAGCGTTCCTCACCAACGCCGACGGTATGACCCTCTACATCTTCACCAAGGACACGGCAGGCAGCGGCAAGAGCGTCTGCAATGACGATTGCGCTGCCAACTGGCCTCCGTTCTTCGTCGAAGGAGCCACGCTCCCCGCCGGCGTTACCGGAGAACTGACCACCATTACTCGTGACGACGGCAGCAGTCAGCTCGCGTTCAACGGAATGCCGCTCTATCTCTGGGTTGGCGATACCGAGCCGGGTCAAACCACCGGTGAAGGTGTTGGTGACGTCTGGTTCGTGGCCAGCACCGAACCTGCCGCCGCCATGGCAACACCGGCGGCCTCGCCCGTCATGTCAGCCACGCTGGGTGTGGCTGAAACGGCAGAACTCGGTCAATTCCTGACCGATTCGCAAGGCATGACGCTCTACATCTTCACGAAGGACACCGCAGGCAGCGGCAAGAGTGTCTGCAATGATGACTGTGCCGCCAACTGGCCACCTTACTTTGTCGAAGGAGCCATGTTGCCCGAGGGTACGCCTGGCGAACTGACCACCATCACCCGCGACGACGGCACCATGCAGCTGGCCTACAACGGCATGCCGCTCTACCTGTGGGTCAGTGACACGGCTCCCGGTGACGTCACTGGCCAGGGGGTCGGTGATGTCTGGTTCGTGGCAGAGGTGGCCGAGCCGTAGCGACTGGCGCGCCCCTCACCATTGGGGAGAAGACGAACCTGGTCCTCCGCCGGTTCGGCCGTCTTCTGAATTGAGCGTTGCAGCGGATTCCGGCAAGGAATCCGCTGCATCCGTCTTCGCGTCTCCCATTCCGCGGTGTGGTCCGGTAGGATTACCCAACGCTGGCGTGGCGCCAGGCGCAGTGAGGTACAGGGAGGGGCTGAACGGGCATGGCAGCGGACGAAGCACCCGCAGACGGGCGATCGGCGCGTGGCATGTCCGGCGAGTCGGAATCGCGTAGTGGACCACCGCAGGCCGCCCCACGTGTATCGGCCTGGAAGACCCTCGCGGCGAAGACCCCACTTCGCAACGTCCAGGTGCCAATGGCCCTCCAGCGAGGACCCTTCAGGCGCTACTGGTCCAGCCAGATCATTGCGCTGGCGGGTGGCTGGATGCAGAACACGGCAGCCTCGCTCGTGGTCCTCTCCATCACCTCGTCGGCCATGATGATCGGCGCGCTCAATGTCGTCTCCGCGCTCCCGCTGCTCTTCTTCAGTCTCTTTGGCGGCGTGGTCGCCGATCGACTCGACCGGCGGAAGATCATCCTCACCACGCAGTCGATCATGGGCTGCATCTCCCTTACCTACGCCTTCCTGATCTTCACTGACCGGCTCGAATACTGGCACCTGCTGGCGCTTTCGGCCTTCGCTGGCATGGTCATGTCGTTCGATCAACCCGCCGCGCAGGCCTTTGTCATTCAGCTCGTCCACCGCGACGATCTGCCGGAAGCGCTCGCGCTCAACTCCGCGTCGTTCAATGCCACCCGCTCCATCGGACCAGCCGTGGCGGGCATCGTCGTGGGAGCCGTGGGCATGGGGGCCGCCTTTGTGATCAATGCCGTCTCCCTTCTGGCACCGATTTCCGTGCTGCTTCGCTTGAAGGACCAGGTCAAGCCCATCACGCGACCGGCGAATCGACCCTCGGGCCTCGCCTCGCTCAAGGAGGGCATGCGATACATCCGCACCCACGACGACCTGCTCGGCCTCGTACTCCTCTCGGCGACGTTTTCCTTTCTCGTCTTCCCGAACCTGCTCGTACTGATGCCGCTCTATGTCCGCGATCATCTCGGCGGCGGCAATGGCTGGGTCTCGATCATGATCTCGGTAGTAGGTCTTGGCTCCCTGGTCGGCTCCATCGGCATGCTCCGTGGCAGCCGGCTTGAAGTCGCTGCCGCTGGCCGTCTCCGCCGATCCATGATCGGGTTGACGGTGGGGCTGATCTGGCTCGGTCTGGCTCCAAATCTCTGGCTCGCGATTCCAGGCATTCTCATTTCGGGTTACTCGTTCACCACCGGCAATACCCAGATATCGGTCCGCCTCCAGCAGCTGGCCCCGGATGAAATGCGCGGACGGGTCCTCAGCGCCAATGGCATGGCGTTCAATGGCGTCATGCCCTTTGCCACCATCCTGGTGTCATTGCTCTCACAGACAGTTGGACAGTCGTATGTGATGGTTGCCTGCGCCCTGCTCCTGATCGTCGCGACCACCTGGCTCTGGAGACGCTATGTCTGGCAGGCCTTCGTTCCGCCCCCTTCCGTAGTCGTTACGGCATGAGCAGTCGACCCAACCGATCGCCGGTGTCATGGACGGGCTGATCCCGGCCTTCGATCTCGCTTTCATGGCTGCCATGGTGATCGTCTTCATCGCCGCCGCCGTTTCGGGGTTGGCCGGTTTCGGCTTCTCGATCATCTCGGTGACCCCACTGCTCCTGTTCTTCGAGCCGGGCACCACGCTGGCAATCAACAAAATCCTCACGCTCGGCACCACCTGGGTCATCCTCATCGGCATCTGGCACGCAATTTCCTGGCGGCGTCTGCTGCGAATCGTGCCGTTCTCGTTGGTGGGGCTCCTCGGCGGGGTCTGGCTCCTGCAGAACCTCGATGGCAACACCATCCGGTTGATCGTCGCGATCGTGGTCATGCTCTTCGCGCTGATCCTCCTCACCGGAGTGATACGTCAGGTGCCCGAGCGCCCGTGGATGGCACCTGTCACTGGTCTCTTCAGCGGCATGTCATCGACGTCCACTGGCATGTCCGGCCCACCGCTGGTCGTCTATTTCACTGCCATCGGAGTGTCGGTGGAGGTGTTTCGTGCCAGCAGCGTCATGTACTTCCTGCTGCTCGACGCGGTGGGCTTTCCGACCCTCGTCGCCCAGGGGTTGATCACCTCTGCCGACGTCGTTCTGGCACTTTGGTTGGCACCGGCTGCCCTGCTGGGGCGTTGGGCGGGAAGCTGGCTGGTCCCCTTTGTCACGCCAGCCAGCTTCCGCCGACTGGTCCTCGCGATACTTTTGCTGACCGGGGTGGTAGCCATTGTCAATGTATTGGCGATACAGTAGCGCAACCGGGCGCGGTGGGGCGCCCAGCCGATACCCGCTTGGGAGAGGGAGGAAAGTCGCAGATGTCGATGCAACAACCGCGGATCCAGCAACGCGACGCACTGTCCAGCCTGGCTGCGGCAGTGCAGCAGGGCTGGTGGATGTTCCTGTTGCGCGGACTCGCCGCCATCATCTTTGGAATCCTGGCCCTGGTCTGGCCAGGCCTGACGCTCTTCGTACTCATCATTTCGTTCGGCATCTGGATCATCTTCGACGGTGTCATCGAAATCTGGAACGGTTTCACCAATCGGGAAGGGCACGACCGCTGGTGGGTCGATATCCTGCTGGGTCTTGCCGGCATCATCGCCGGTATCCTGATCATCTCCCTCCCTGGCGTCACTGCCGTCGTTGCGATGTACTACATCGGCGCCTGGATGGTGATTACGGGAGTTCTGCAGATTTTCTATGCCATCAAGCTGCGTGAAGAAATTTCCGGAGAATGGTTCCTTGTTCTCACGGGTTTGCTCTCGGTCATCCTCGGCATCATCTTCTTCATCTTCCCGGGCAGCGGTGCTGTCAGCCTGGTCTGGCTGATTGCCATCTATGCCATCGTTTTTGGCATCATCCTCATCATCTTCTCGTTCCGCGCACGCAAGGGCTTCGCCTAGCGGCCAGGCTCCCTCGGCCCTCGGGGCAGTGGGTGTGGAGGTGTCACCCTCCATGCCCACTGCTCAATCGGTCGTCATGACCTGGTCACGTCGCATTCGAAGCCCTGCCAGAGGGTTGTGATCGTGTCCACGTCGCGCGCCGAAACCGTCCTGACCGTCATGACCGCCAATCTCTGGAACGGCCTTGCTCCTGATCGCAAGGTGATTCATGCGTTACGGACATCAGGTGCGGATCTGATCGGGCTCGAGGAGTTGAATCGTCGTCAGGCGGAGGTTGTGGTCGAGGCCGTTGCCGATCTCTATCCCCATGCCGCGACGTTCGGCGACAGCTATGAAGGACGTGGCGTCCTCAGCAGATTCCCCCTTGAGGACGCCGATCTGGTACCGATTGTGGCCGACCGTCCCGACGTGCGCGCGGTCGTCACCGTCGAGGATACGCCGGTCACCATGATCGTTGGCCATCCTCGCCCGCAGGCCCTCAAGCGCGGACGGCTCAGGTTTCAGATGGCGTCGATCCGCCAGATCCTCGGGTTGGGACGGCTGGCGATGGATCTTGCCCCGGCGATTCTGCTCGGCGATTTCAACATGGGGCCGCGTCATCCTGGCTACGCGCGGCTCCAGCGGCTCGGGCTCATTGACTCGTTTGTCGCCGGCGGTGTGACGACCGAGGTGGGGAATACGTTTCCGATCCGGTTTCAGCTTATCGGCTCCCAGCGAGACCCTCGCCAGGGACGAATCGTTCCCCTGCCACCTATCAAGCGGTTCGATCACATCTGGCATACGCCCGATATCACGACCGAAAGTGCCTGGATCGGCCCCGACTCCGGCTCCGATCATGCCTCGGTGGTCGCTCGGCTCATCCTCCCACGCGCCTCGCAAGCGGAATGACCCGGGAGCCACGATCCCTTTACCTGAGTCGCACGTGATCCGTGCCGCTCGGCGTTCCCGCGGGTAAATCCACGGTCGCCGATGGTGGTGCTTCCTGCCCCAGGATGTCTTCCCGGTACCCGAATGCGGCAATCGCGATCGCCAGGATGATGGCGAGAATGCCCGCCAGTGGCTTTCCTCGCACAATTGCCGCCACGCCGATGATCAGCAGAACGACCGCTCCGATGATGCTGATGGTAAACAGGCTCACCCGAATGAACCTCCCCCGGAATCTGGTACGTCAGAATGGCCAAAGCCAGCATCGATCAGGCTGCTAGGAGGCAGTTTCACCCATTCGGTATCAGTGTGCGAGGCTGGTCCTACCCGCTGCAGGCGTACAATGGTCGGATTGGAATTGGGCGATCTGGCCAACGGGGGAAGGGAAGATAGGCATGCGACGTGGTGGAGGTCTGCTCTCGCTGATGCTGCTGGCTCTGGTGCTGGTGGCCTGCGGTGGCGACAGTAACGACGACGAACCAACGACAGCACCTACGGCAACCACTGGCGCAGGTCAGGTCGAACCAACCGCTACCACCGTTGAACCACCACCCACACTTGCCGAACTTCCCACCCAGCCGTCTCCAGTTGCGTCACCGATTGGTTCGGCCTCGCCAGTTGCCTCTCCCGTTCTCTCACTCCCAGCATCCCCCTTGGCGACGCCGATGGCCTCTCCCATGGCATCGCCGGTGGCCGTGGTATCCACCCCTCGAGCGAGCTGGATGCTTGAGGGCACGGTCATGCTCCCTGGCGTCGAGAACGAGGACTTCGTGCTGGGCGGCGATGGCTGCCTGGGGCTTGGCGAGTACGCCGGCGTGGGCGCTGGCCAGCAGGTGGTAATCAGGGATGCGTCTGGTGCCATCGTCGGCCTGACGAATCTGACTGCCAGCGGCAGTTCCAGCCAGTGCGTCTGGACGTTTGAAGTCGAAGTGCCGGTGTCAGGCTTCTACACCGTGTCCCTTCCCATGCTTTTCGAGCGATCCTACTCCGACGCCGATATTGCGATCCTCGACGGTCGTCTACAGATCACCCTCCCCTGATCCTCACATCAAGCGCACAAAAGCGAAGCGGCTGCCTCACTTCACGAGGCAGCCGTTTTCAGTCTCATGGCAGCAGCACGTTGCTTGTCCATCGCCAGGTACAGGCCAGAAATCCGCCCCAGAAGTCGCAGGCAGATCTGTCGTGCTCAGGTCGGCGGCAGCCGATCGTGAACCCGGTTTCTCAGGCACGGAATGGCGCCTTTGCACGCTGGCAGGTTTACACGGCCATGTTCTCATAGCAGAATAGCTCAAACCTCAAATCGATTTGTCTTGCCGCCGGTCGTGGCGCTGCGGGAAAGGAGCGTCGTAGAAGTCGCTGCGAGCGACGTTGGGTCTGCCAATCAAGGGCTTCCACACA
>JAEZJB010000436.1 GCA_023415845.1 Chloroflexota bacterium
CCGGTGATGGTGATCTTCTGCTCCTTGCCCGTTGCCTGGTCCTTCGCGGTCACGTTCAGGATGCCGTTGGCATCGATGTCGAACGTCACATCGATCTTCGGTGTACCGCGCGGAGCCGGCGGCAGACCATCCAGGATGAACTTGCCGAGGCTCTTGTTGTCAGCCGCCATCGGGCGCTCGCCCTGAAGGACGTTGATCTCCACCTGCGGCTGGCTATCAGACGCCGTGGTGAAAGTCTGGCTCTTTCGGGTCGGGATGGTGGTGTTCCGCTCAATAAGCGGCGTTGCCACGCCACCCAGCGTCTCGATCGAGAGGGTCAGCGGAGTGACGTCGAGGAGGAGGATGTCCTTGACCTCGCCGCCAAGCACGCCACCCTGGATGGCTGCGCCAAGCGCCACCACCTCGTCCGGATTGATGCCGCGGTTTGGCTCCTTCCCGAAGAAGCTCTGGACCTTGCGCTGGACTGACGGCATGCGGGTCTGGCCGCCAACGAGGATGACCTCGTCAATGGCACTCTTCGACTGGCCGGCGTCCTTGAGGGCTGCCTCCATCGGGGCTACCGTGGCGTCCACCAGCTTCTGGGTCAGTTGCTCCAGCTTGGACCGCGTGAGCGTGATATTCAGGTGCTTGGGGCCGCTGGCGTCCGCCGTGATGAACGGCAGGTTGATATCGGTCTGCTCGACAGAGGACAGCTCGATCTTCGCCTTCTCAGCGGCTTCCTTCAGGCGCTGCAGAGCCATGCGATCCTTGCGAAGATCGATGCCTTCCTGCTTCTTGAACTCGTCCGCCAGGTAGTCGATGAGGACCTGGTCGAAGTCATCACCACCGAGGTGGGTATCGCCATTAGTCGCCTGGACCTGGAAGACGCCGTCCGCCAGGTTGAGGACCGAGATGTCGTAGGTACCACCACCGAGGTCATAGACCGCGATCTCTTCGTCGCCCTTGTTCTCCAGGCCGTACGCCAGCGCGGAGGCAGTGGGCTCGTTGATGATGCGCAGCACGTTGAGGCCGGCAATGCGGCCTGCGTCCTTGGTGGCATCGCGCTGGGCGTTGTCAAAGTACGCCGGCACCGTAATCACGGCCTGGTCGACCTTCTCTCCCAGGTACGCCTCGGCGTCGGTGCGCAGCTTCTGCAGGATCATCGCGGAGACTTCCTGCGGGCTGTACCACTTGTCGCCCATCTTGACCTCGACGTCGCCATTGCTGGCGGCGCGGATCTGGTAGGGCACCTGCTCCTTGTCCTTCTGCACCTGTGGATCGTTGAACTTGCGACCCATGAAGCGCTTGACGGAGTAAATGGTGTTTTCCGGGTTTGTCACTGCCTGGCGGCGGGCAAAACGGCCCACCAGGCGCTCACCGTTCGGGGTCATGGCGACCACGGATGGGGTCAGCCGCTCACCCTCGGCGTTGGGGATCACCGTCGGCTCGCCACCTTCAATGGTGGACATCACCGAGTTGGTGGTTCCCAGGTCAATTCCAATCGTTCGTCCCATATCCGACGTTCTCCTCTCCCTGTACTGCTTCGTGAAGTCTGGCTACGTACCGGGTTTCAACGCTTCGTGATTTCATTCCGCAGGAGCAGGCCCAACCTTCACCATCGCGGGCCGCAAGACACCATCGCCGAGCAGGTATCCGGGCTGATAGACGGCCACGACGGTGTCACCGCCGGAAGGATCCATCTCGACAGCCTCGTGGACCGATGGGTCAAACGGCGAACCCAGGGCTTCCACCTGCGTTACGCCATGCTTGCGCAGCGTGTTCAGGAACTTCTGCTCAACCAGGCGCAAGCCCGCAATCATCGAGGCAGTGTCAGCATTGTCCGGAACAGACGCGAGACCTCGCTGGAAGTCGTCCAGCACAGGCACGAACTCGCGGAGAAGTTGCTCGTTCGCTGCCAGGCGCTGCCGCTCTCGCTCCTGCTCGGTGCGACGCCGGTAGTTGGCGTACTCGGCAGTCGTCCGCTGCAACTGGTCAAGGTAGCGGTCTCGCTCTGCGGTGATCGCTTCCAGTTCTGCGTTCGCCGCCGCGGCAGCTTCTGCCGTTGCGGCCTCATCTTCTGCAATCGTCTCCGGAGTCACGTCCTCCGGGGTATCTGTCATCGGTCTTCCCCCAGCTCCCCACCAGGGGGAGGGTTGTGGCTTCCCCTGCATACGCTGCCTGCGACGGGCCAGGAACTGCTCGTACGGATCGCTCATCAGACCTTTCGCCTCACTCGCCGTTCAGGTCGGCCATGAGATCGCTCATCAGCCTTGCCATGTAGCGCACCGATGAGATTGATCGATCATAAGCCATCCGGGTTGGCCCAACGACTCCCAACACTCCGACTACCTCGCCATCGATGCCATAGGTAGAAACGACGATACCGAGCCGCCGCAGCTTGTCCTCCGGGTTCTCCTTGCCAATGAATACCTGCACATCCGGCTCATCGTTCAGGCGGGGCAGCATCGCGCTCAGGAAGAGCTCACCTCCAAGGAGACTCAGCAACTCCTGTGCCTCGGCCGCATCGCTGAACTCGGGTTGCGCCAGGACATTCTCCAGGCCAGAGTGACGGATGGCCCCGCTGTTCGCCATGCCACGCATGGCGGCCACAATATGGGCCAGGGCAACAAGCGCGGCACCACTGGCGCCCGTCGCGTGCGCTTCGATTTCGTCCGCTGTCAGCCCACGCAAGGCTGCGGACAACGAATCCGCAAGCGGCGAGAGAAGTTCCTGACCGGTATCTTCGTGCCAGTGCGCCATTACCTGGCGGACCGCGCCAGTGCTGGTGACCATGATCACCAGGCCGAGACGCGGCTGGAGTGCGACCAGTTCGACATGCCGCAGGCGCGGCAACTGCGCAACTGGCGCAGATACAACGGAAACGTTCCCCGCTGCCCGGGCTAGCGTGGCTGCAGCAAGCTCAATCCAGCGATCAAGCTGCAACTCGGCTTCGCGGAACTGCTGGAGGATGGACTGGCGCTCGCTGGAGGGCAATTCAAAGTCGCCCATCAGGTTCGCGACGAAGTAGCGATACCCCTGATCGGTCGGAATCCTGCCCCCGGAGGTGTGGAGGTGCTGGAGATATCCCAGCTCCTCCAGTGCCGCCATCTCACTGCGAATGGTGGCGGGGGAAACCCCCAGCCCCGTTCTCGCGGCGAGTGCCCGCGAGCCGATAGGCCGCCCGGAGGCCACGTACTCGCGCACGACAAAGCGCAGGATCTGGCGCTGTCGCTCAGTCAGCGACGGGGCAACCACGCCTGAACTCTGATTGGAACGCAAGGGTGACTCACTCACGGCTTTCTCCACCGGCATTCTAGCACTCTCGTTGGGAGAGTGCTGACCAAAGAGTAGCCTATGACACGATGTATGTCAACCTTGTGGAGTCGTGGCGTTTGGAGACCG
>JAEZJB010000453.1 GCA_023415845.1 Chloroflexota bacterium
CTCTCACCCCTCAGAACCCGTTTGGTCGCCTCGAAGACGGCCGTCCCGCCATCCCCGACGACCTTCTGGAGCGGCTCAAGCTCGTCACGCCCGACGAAGCCTGGGGCGTCCTGGAACGTGGACATAACTACCATTATCAGTTCGAGGGCGACTGGAAAGTCCACCTCCACCCGGATGTCACGCTCGTTGGTCGCGTCGTAACGGCCTCCTATGTGCCACTGCGGCCCGATCTAAACGACGTCGTCCAGTCGATCGGTACCGAAGAGGGTCGCTCCGGCGGGCAGAACACGTGGATCATCGACCAGCTTCAGCCAGGCGACGTCCTCGTCGTCGATCTCTTCGGCAAGGTTGAAGACGGCACCTTCATTGGTGACAATCTCGCCACCGCCACTCGCGCCCGCACCGGCACTGGCATCATCATCGATGGCGGCATCCGCGACTCCATCCGGATCCAGGAGATGGAGGACTTCCCGGTCTACTGCCGCGGCATCCATCCCAGCGCCATCTACGAGGTGACACTCCGCGAGGTCAACGGCCCGATTCGCATTGGCAACACCACCGTCATGCCTGGTGACGCCGTCCTCGGGACTCCGGCAGGTGTCACCTTCATTCCGCCGCACCTGCTCCAGGAAGTGGTGGAGAAGTCCGAAGACACACGCCAGCGGGACGTCTTTGGCAAGCTCCGACTCGCCGAAGGCAAGTACACCTCGGGCGACATCGATGTTTCCGTCTGGCAGGACCACATCGAGGCCGACTATCAGGAATGGGTCAAGACCGCCAACTAGTGCATGTCGGCAGGAGCGCATCGCACCGATGCGCTCCTGTTTTATGGGGGCTTTGCCATGTCAGATTCTGCTGTCAAGCCGCTGATTCCTCCCGCCTGGCCAGCCTACGGTGGGGACGATGCAATCAGGATTCGCGATGTCCGGGTGATACTCACGGCGCCCGACAATATCCGCACGGTCATCGTCAAGATCGAGACGACCGAACCTGGGCTGTACGGTCTGGGTTGCGCCACCTTCACCCAGCGCCCCCTGGTCGTCCAGACCGCGGTTGAGGAATACCTGCGTCCGTTCCTGATCGGTCGCTCGGTCCACGACATTGAAGACATCTGGCAGGCGATGTTCGTCAGTTCCTACTGGCGAAGCGGTCCCGTCCTCAACAATGCGATGAGCGGCGTGGACATGGCCCTCTGGGACATCAAGGGCAAGATCGCCAATCTTCCCGTCTACCAGCTTCTTGGCGGCAAGACCCGCCAGGCAGCCAACGTCTACGTTCATGCCTCAGGCTCCGATTTCGCCGAGGTCGAGGAAAACGTCCGCGCCCTGCAGGAACAGGGATATCGGTACATTCGAGCCCAGGTGGCCGTCCCAGGCAGTTCCACCTACGGGGCCCGTCCGGGCGCCGACAAGAAGGATGGCCAGAAGTACGCCATTCATCTTGAGCTTACCGACGCCCGCTGGGATCCCGCTGCCTACGTCCGCATCGTGCCTCGTCTCTTTGACCATCTGCGTTCGAACCTCGGGTACGAGGTCGAGTTGTTGCATGACGTTCACGAGCGGGTGCACCCCCTCGCGGCCATCCAGTTGGCGAAGGACCTCGAGCAATTCAAGCTCTTCTTCTACGAAGATCCGTTTGCACCAGAGGACAATGGCTATTTCCCACTCCTCCGGCAGCATTCGATCATCCCGGTGGCGATGGGGGAGCTCTACGTCAACCAGGCTGAGTACATCGATCTGATCAAGGACCGGTTGATCGACTTCATCCGTGTGCATATTTCCGACATTGGCGGTCTTTCTCCGGCACGGAAGCTGGCGGCGTATTGCGAATTCTTCAATGTTCGCACCGCCTGGCATGGCCCTGGGGACGCCTCACCGGTGGCGCACGCCGCCAATCTCGCGCTCGACCTCTCCTCGTCCAACTTTGGCATCCAGGAAGCAACGCTGTGGGGTGAGCGCACCCTGGAGGTCTTCCCTGGCACGCCGGAGATTCACGACGGTGCCATGTGGTCGAACGACAAGCCCGGTCTGGGCATCGACATAGACGAAGACCTGGCCGCGAAGTACCCGTTCCCCGAGCACCCAATTAACGGCGCCTGGCCCGATATTCGGCTTCGCGACGGCGAAATTGTCCGCCCCTGAGGCATGCCGCTCACCGCGCCCTGGCTACCGCTGTCGGTTGCCAGGGCGTCCTCACATCCGCATCTCCTGGAGGAACCTGTGACCGTACCAACGACCGACGCCGAGCTTTGCCTCCTGCCCGCGACCGAACAACGGCAGCTGTTGCGTGAGGGTGAACTTTCGGCTGTCGAACTGCTCGAGGCCAGCCTGCGCCAGATCGAGCGGGTGAACCCTGCTGTCAACGCCATCGTCACACTCGACACGGAAGGTGCCAGGCAACAGGCGGCGCAGGCCGACGAGAGCTTCGCACGTGGGGAGTCACTCGGTGCCCTGCACGGACTCCCCGTCGCCCACAAGGATCTTGTCGCCACCCGGGGTATGCGTACGACCATGGGCAGTCCCCTGACTGCCGACTGGATTCCAGACCATGACGCCGCGATCGTTGCGCGCATGCGAGAGGCGGGCGCCATTCGAGTCGGCAAGACCAACGTTCCAGCCAACGGCGCCGGGTCGCACACGTTCAATCCGGTCTTCGGCGCAACGCACAATCCCTGGAATCTGGGTCGCACGGCGGGAGGATCGTCCGGCGGTGCCGGTGCCGCGTTGGTGACCGGCATGGTGAGTCTCGCCGATGGCAGTGACCTTGGCGGCTCATTGCGTAACCCAGGCTCATTTAACAGTGTGGTCGGCTTCAGGTCCTCGATTGGCAGCATTTCCCGAGCTCCGGTCGCCACCGGCTGGGTCGGCCAATCGGTGCTCGGTGCCATGGGACGGACGGTTCGCGACATGGCGCTCCTCCACTCCGCGCTCGTCGGATTCGATCCCGCCGATCCCAATTCGATTCCTGTCGATGGCGCTCCCTTCCTGTCGATCGCCGAGTCAGGTCCCTCGGACGGTCTCCGCGGTGTCCGTGTCGGCTGGTCAGACGATCTCGGTGGCCTGCCGGTCGAATCGTCAGTTCTCGAGGTGCTTCACGATTCGGGCTTGCCCGCCCTCGAGCGCATGGGCGCGAGCGTCGAGCAGTTCGACCTCGATTTCACTGGTGCGGAGACGAGCTTCCGCACGCTCCGCGCCTGGGGAATGGTCGCGAGCTATGGTGATGCCTACCGAACCAACCCCGAGCAACTGAGCCAGAATGTGATTGACAACGTGGAGATGGGGCTCGACCTCACTGCTGCGGATATCCACCAGGCCTATACCGATCGCACGAGCCTCGCCGTTCGGTTCGCTGGGTACTTCCAAAAGGTCGACGTGCTCGCCATGCCGACTGTTCAACTGCCGCCATTCCCGATTGAGTGGAATCATCCGGAGACGGTTGCTGGCGCTCAGCAGGATGATTACCTCGGTTGGATGCGCTCGTGCTGGTACGTGACGGCCACCGGCCTACCGGCCATCTCGGTACCCTGCGGGTTCACCTCAGAAGGGCTGCCGGTCGGCATCCAGTTTGTCGGTCGTCCGCTTGGTGATGTCGATCTTGTCAGGTTTGCGGCAGCGTTCGAAGACGTCCATCCGGTCTGGAAACATCATCCGGCGATTGCGCTCGACTAAGATCCCGCCTCAGAGGAAGTAACTGAGGCGGGCCCAGAACCAGTTCCTGGCCGCTTCGTACCAGGGGAAGTCGTCCGCTGCGAGGGTGGACTTCGCAATGCTGGGCTCAATGAGGGAACCCACCGCCTCATCGGCGACTGCGGCATCGACGATCACCACGGCGAGTTCCAGGTTTCGATACAGCGCCCAGGCATCGTAGTTGACGCTGCCGACGATCAGGCGGTCATCGGCAATCGTGATCTTGGCGTGCATCGTCCCCGGATGCTCCCAGATCTCGACGCCCGCCT
>JAEZJB010000042.1 GCA_023415845.1 Chloroflexota bacterium
TGCGGGGAACCGCGCCGTTGATCGTGACACTGGTCAGCGTGCTGTTCCTCCAGGTCGACCTCCCTCCGCTGGCCGGCGTCGGCATTGTGGTGATCTGCACCGGGGTGCTCAGCATGGCCATCAGCCACGGCCGCGGCAATGGGCGCAGCGTGGCCCTGGCGCTCCTGAATGCCTGCGTGATCGCCGGCTATACGCTGATCGATGGCGAGGGAGTCCGCCGCTCTGACGCGCCCGCCTCGTACACGCTCTGGCTCTATGTGCTGACCGGCCCGGCTCTGGTCATCTGGACACTGGTGACCCACCGACGCAAGTTCGTGCCCTACGCACGGGCGAACTGGCAATACGGATTGATCGGCGGCATCGGAACGGCAACATCCTACGGCCTGGCCCTGTGGGCAATGACCATGGTGCCAGTCGCGGTGGTCTCGGCCCTGCGCGAAACATCCATTCTGTTCGGCGTGCTGCTCTCGGCCACCGTGCTTCGTGAACGGGTCGATCGCCGCCGCATCATCGCGGTCTGCATCATCGCGACCGGGGCGATCGCACTCCGCCTCTCCTGATTCGCAGGCGACACGCCTCAAGCGAACTGCCACCTGTTTGATGCCCGTTCCCTGAGAGCGGACCAGAGCGGACAGGCCTCAACCTTCCTACTGGTCCTGCTCTACACAGTATTGGCGGTAAAGATTCAGGATGAATGGCCACCCCTGCTCCGACCCCATCGCGTCCCGGTAGTCGTCGCTGTCGCCTCCGTAGCGGTCGAACCCGGAATGAGTCAAGCGCACCAGCGTTTCTGTCGAGCCAACATTGTTCGGCACCGGAGAGAACTCGACGCGAACTTCTCCGGCTTTCTCCGGATTCAGCACTGGCACGCGATCCGGTCCAATCTGCCAGGTAAAGTCCAGGCGATTCGGACGCTCGAAGCGCTGCACTGTGCCCCAGTCAAGCCGGAACCCGCCTGGCCCCCACTCAATGCAGTGCCCGCCAATACTCGCTTCGATCTCCATCTTCTCCAGGTCCGGCCCAGACCAGCTGTAGATTGCGGGATACCACGCAGAGAAATCGTCTACGAAGCAAGTGAACGCCCCCTCCTGCGCAACCGGCACGGAGATCTCGCACGTCACGGAGTTTCGAAGTGACAGATTCTGCATACGGGAGTCCCTTTCCGCTGTGGCATCGTGAGAGCCAGATAGACGGCACCAGCCATCTGATCGAGGCCCGACCTTACCATGCCGTCCGGGAGAGAGAGGAGACTTGGACGCTTCCCGGCGGGTCGGTCAAGCCCGCCATCTTCGCCGACTTGGCGCGATCACGACGTACGGCCTCAGCCGCCATCCCTGTCCGGACTCGCCCGCGAAATCACCTGAAACAATCCCTCCATATCGCCACTGGTGAATCCAGCGCGCTCGTACAGCGCCATGCCCTCAGGCGTGGCGAACAGGCCGACAAATGCCGGTCCCCTCGGTGCAATTTGCTCGAGAAGCGCGGCAACGATCCGTTCACCGATGCCCTGGCGCTGGTATTCAGGGAGTACGGCAATGTCCTGTACGTAGAAGTACATGACGCCGTCGCCTACCACCCGTCCCATGCCGACCACCAGGTCACTATCCAGCGCCACCGCTCCGAAGATCGAGCGAGCCAACGACTCGGGCAGGTGCGCCCAGTCGAACGCGTGATGCCAGCCGACTGCTTCGGCCAGCTGACGATGCTCCTCAGCGCCGGGAAGGCGGTGAACTACCTCAACCATTTGCCTGTGATCCTTTCCTTGGCGAAACCTGTTCACCATTTCTGAATGGGGAGACGGGCACGCAGCATATCTCAGCCCTTAACTCGCGGCTCCATTGCGAATCTATTTGATGGTGTGGCGCAAGCCGAGGCCGCAGCCTGGTTTCTCAGATCGGGGACGGAGCGCGCCGACAGTCCTCAGGAAGGGTGAAACGCAGGGGCGCCACACGATTGAGCTTCGCGTTTCCAATCTGATACCATGCCAATATCCGATGATATATATCGGATATGACATTGCCGCACTCTCCAAGTGGAAAAGGGGAGTGATTTGGTCGGCAATGACTGGTATACTTGGCAACGGTGGAAACGAGACTCATTCTCAACTACCACCAGAACACACGTCAGCACACATCCGGCCCTGGTGACCCGGATGTGCGGAGAGGACACGATGGTGGCAACGGCCAAGTCCGGAACCTATCGCAATACGACCCAGCGAGCCGTCATTCTGGCGGAGGTTGAGTCGTATGAGGGACACCTGACGGCAGGCGAGATCTTCGAGCGCGTCCGTCGCCGGTATCCCACCATTGCCTACGGCACCGTCTATCGCACGCTGCACCTGCTGGCCGAGCACGGCCTGATCCAGGAACTGACGTTCGCCGACCAGGCGAGCCGGTTCGACAAGCGGGTCGATCGCCACGATCACGTGCACTGTAACGCCTGCGGCATCATCGTCGACGTTGACGTTCCGGTGGCGCTCATGGCAACCCACGTTGCCGAGGAGCAGTCCGGGTTCACCCTCACGAGTCACCACACCGTTTTCAGCGGATTGTGCCCGGAATGCCAGGCGGCCTCCCGCCGCGACCCCGAGGCGGCAGCCGTCAATCTCTAGTGGTCATGATGTCGCGTGGCCCGGATATCCGGGTGTTTGGCGTGACCATCGGTTTGCCGTCGCCCGGGCGGGCGAAGGCGTCAGTCGGCAAAGTTCGGAAGGATGAGAACAGGTATCATGGCGGAATCCAGCAACGTTCCCATGTTCGAAATCGAGAATCTGCACGCCTCCATCGAGGACAAGGAGATCCTCAAGGGTGTGAACCTGGTGATCAACACCGGTGAGATTCACGCCATCATGGGGCCGAATGGCTCCGGCAAGAGCACCCTCGCCAACGTGCTGGCGGGCAACCCGGCTTACGAAGTCACCGAAGGTTCGGCGAAGTTCTTCGGTGAAGACATCCTCGAAATGGAGCCGGACGAGCGCGCCCACCTCGGCATTTTCCTCGCTTTCCAGTACCCGACCGTGATTCCGGGTGTCTCGATGGCGAACTTCCTGCGCATGGCGGTTACCAACACCAAGAACGCCCGTGCCGAGCGCGAAGGCGGCGAAAGCAAGCCGTTCACGCCTCGCGAATTCCGGCGGCTGATGAAGGAAAAGATGCAGCTGCTGCACATGGACGATTCCTTCGCCACCCGCTACCTCAACGAAGGTTTTTCCGGTGGTGAGAAGAAGCGGGCGGAAATCCTCCAGCTCGCCCTCCTCGAACCCACCCTCGCCATCCTCGACGAAACCGACTCCGGTCTCGATATCGACGCCCTGCGCGTGGTCTCCGAGGGTGTCAACAACCTCATGTCAGCCGACATGGGCATCCTGCTCATCACCCACTACCAGCGCCTGCTCGACCACATCAAGCCGCACTTCGTGCACATCATGATGAATGGTCGCATCGTCCAGAGTGGCGGTCCCGAGCTGGCGCTCGAACTCGAAGCCAAGGGTTACGAAAAGCTCAAGGCCGAGGTTGCCGCGACGGCGTAATCCGAAGACCCCCATCTTTCCGAGCAGGGTTTTCGCAAGGAGCACCACATGGTTGCACAGGTCGATATTGGCGATTACAAGTATGGCTTCAGCGACAAGGAAGACTACGTCTTCAAGTCCGAAAAGGGCCTGAGCCGCAAGGTCGTCGAGAATATCTCGTACATGAAGAACGAGCCGGACTGGATGCGGGAATTCCGCCTCAAGTCGCTCGACCACTTCGAGAAGCGGCCGATGCCGAACTGGGGATCGCCAGAACTCCAGAACCTCGACTTCGACGACATCTACTACTACATCCGGCCGTCCGAGAAGCAGGGCAAGACCTGGGACGAGGTTCCTGCCTACATCAAGGACACGTTCGAGAAGCTCGGCATTCCCGAGGCCGAACGCAAGTTCCTGGCCGGTGTCGGCGCCCAGTACGAGTCCGAGGTCATCTACCACTCGCTGCGTGAGGACCTCGAAAAGCAGGGCGTCATCTTCCTTGACATGGATTCGGCCGTGCGCGAGCACCCGGACCTCGTCAAGCAGTACTTCGGCACCATCATCCCCTACGCCGACAACAAGTTCGCCGCCCTCAACTCGGCAACCTGGTCGGGCGGATCATTCGTCTACGTGCCGGAAGGCGTCCGCGTCGAAGTGCCGCTGCAGGCCTACTTCCGGATCAACGCCGAGAACATGGGCCAGTTCGAGCGTACGCTGATCATTGCCGCGCCGGGCTCCTATGTGCACTACGTCGAAGGCTGCACCGCCCCGACCTACAGCACCGACTCCCTGCACTCGGCGGTCGTCGAGATCGTCGTGCAGGAAGGTGCCCGCGTTCGCTACACCACCATCCAGAACTGGTCGAAGAACGTCTACAACCTCGTCACCAAGCGTGCCGCGGCCTACAAGGACGCGACCATGGAATGGGTCGATGGCAACCTCGGCTCCAAGGTCACGATGAAGTATCCGGCCGTCTGGATGATGGAGCCGGGTGCCCGCGGTGAGGT
>JAEZJB010000058.1 GCA_023415845.1 Chloroflexota bacterium
TTGTAATTTACCACCTCCCCCGTTTCCGTTTGTCACGTGGGAACCCAGACATTCAATCGTTTCGACTCAACACCCCGTTCCTCGCCCAAACCTGCACACCTCTGGCTTCTCTCCTCCGCTGGCCTCGCTCAAATTTGCAACTCTCGGATATGGGCGCAACCTCGTGTTTGGGCACACCCTCGCGTAGGGGCGGACCCCGGAGGCAGCGGAGGGTCGTCCGCCCTCTTCGATGCACAATGCTCATGATCTGCCCCGAACAGCGCTGTCCACCCCTTATGCCGGAATGGCTCTCACGTACGGGCACGTCCCTCCTCTTTCGTGATGTCCACCCCGTATGCCAAAAATGCGGCTAATCATGTACGTACGAGAAATCTCCGTTCATGTGGCGGGATTTCGTCCGCTCGATGCGTACGATAGGTAGGCGGTTTCCATCCACGAACCGCGCACCAACCGCCGCCTCTGCCACAGCATGGAGCGACCCCGCACGAAGTCGCATGAATTCCCACAAATTCGAGCCAGAAAAGCCCGTGGAATCAACGATTCCGGAATTAATGAATTACTGCGGAACTGTTTCGCCAGCGGCAGCCGCAAGCCCCGATCATCACGTCAGGAAACCCAGTACCACAGGGCGAACTGCATCGTCAGCAGCACCAGCAGCACCGACGACACCCCGGCCGCAATCCAGCTGATGGTCGACCGCTTGCCCAGCAGAATCGCAACCACCACAAACAGGGGGAACAGTGGCAGCACGAACCGGGGCATGCTCATCAGCGGGTTGACCGAACTTGGGGTGAACAGCGGCACCAGCAGCGGCGGAATCACGAACGCCGTGTACCAGAGGGGAACGACCTTCAGCCCGATCAGGACCAGCACGAACGCCAGCACCGTCACGATGAACTCCAGCACGTGGCTCTCACCCACCCGAAACCTGAATTCGCTCGAGGTGAGGTAACTCCAGCTCAGGTTGTCGAGCATCGCCCCGAGCCAGCCCCAGTCGATCGGCTGCACGGTAGCGGTGTAGGTACTCCCAAACGAGCGCACCTCGGCTTCGCACCCGTTGATGGTGCAATCGAACGTGCGCCATGGCATCGCCGAAAATCGGTTCCATTGCCATTGCTGGTCAGCCCAGTCGAGTGGATCCAGTCCCTGCCGCTCAAGGTGCCACCCGAATATCACCGGACCAAGAATTGGCAGCGCGGCAGCGAAGCCCTGAGGAAACCAGCGTCGGGGGTCACGCCAGCCGAACTGCTGCAGGAACAGCACCAGGAACGGGGCGAGCAGCATCATTCCGGCCGAACGAGTCAGCGCCGCCAGCAGGCCAATCGAACCGGCCAGCAGCCATTCGCCGCGGCGGGCGAAGTAGAGCGCCGCCACTGCCAGCATGAAGAAGAGCGACTCGGTATACACCGCCGTGAAGAAGAACGCCGTCGGGAAGAGGGCGACCGCCCAGAGCGTCTTTTCCGCCACAGGGACGCTGAAATCCAGGTTCACCAGCCGAAACAGGAAGTAGAGGGCAAAGAAGAATGCGACGTTCGAAATGACGTACCCAACGACCTCCGGCGCGAGTCCGGTGACATTGGCGCCCAGCCTCATCAGCCAGGGATACAGCGGCCAGAACGCGGCATTGGCCGTCTGCCCGGAGTGGTAACCAACCTCCGCGACATTGACGTACCAGGTCCCGTCCCATTGCCGGAACGGCTCCACGATCCAGTGCGCCCAGCCACTCAGGTCGGGAAGGTTGATCCCCCACGCCCCCGAGTCTGGTCCCCAGTCCTCGACATAAATGCCCGATCGGGGAGGATTCTCCCGCATCGTCCGAATTGAGCCGAACCGATAGGCGAGCGTTGCCGGAACCTGCGTCAGGAGCCAGTGAACCACCCATACCAGCGCCGTGAACTGCCAGGCACTGGCCGACGATGTGCCGCCGAACCTGGTCTTGCCACGCTTCCGTGGCGGCGAAGCCTCGAGTCGGGCGGTATCACTGCTCATTGGGCGTCGAGTCCTTGCCAGTCATGCGGAGAGGTATACGCCATCGGAAATGCCTGTCGGCATTCTGGCAACCGGGATAGGATAGGTGCACGAATCGACGATGTGCCACTCAGGGGCGACCCGCAAGCGCGCATGCAAGAGGGGAGACAGGACAATGGATTTGGGATTGCAGGGCAAGGTCTACGCTGTTGCCGCGTCGAGCAAGGGGCTCGGTCGTGCCACTGCCACCTGCCTCGCCCGCGAGGGGGCACTGGTCACCGTCAACGGTCGTGACGCGGAGCGTCTCGCTGCAACGGCCGCAGCCATCCGGCAGGAAACCGGCGGTGAAGTCATTGAGGTCGTCAACGATCTGTCCGACCCTGCCGCCAGCGAGCAACTCATCGCCGAGACCGTGCGTCAACGCGGTCGCCTCGACGGTGTCATCTGCAACGCGGGTGGACCGCCTCCTGGCACCTTCGAGGCCTTCCCCGACGATCAGCCCTGGCTGGACGCGATCAATCTCAATCTGATGAGCACCCTCCGCCTGTCCCGCGCGGCGATTCCTTATCTTGAGGAGCAGGGCGGTGGCAGCATCACCAACATCGTCTCGATCTCGGTCAAGCAACCAATCCCGAACCTCGTCCTCTCCAATACGGCCCGCACCGCCGTGATCGGCCTCGCCCGCTCGCTGGCGTTGGAACTCGCTGGCCGCAACATCCGGGTCAATTCCGTCTGCCCCGGCTCGATCCTCACCGATCGCATCCGGTCAATCTCCGAAAAGGAATCGGAACGCACCGGCGAGGACATTCAGGCCGTGATCGAGCGCGAGGCGGCGGCCATTCCCATGGGACGCCACGGCGACCCTGAGGAGTTCGGCCGCGTCGTCACCTTCTTCGCGGCGCCTGCCGCCTCGTATGTGACCGGCGTGACCGTTCAGGTCGATGGCGGCAGCTACAGGGGATTGCTCTAGAGTGTTTCGATCTCGCTCCCGGCTGGCAATGCGGTGATCCTGCTTGATCCTTCGTCTGTGGCTTCCACTCGCCACAACTCGTCCAGCACCGGCGAGGTTCGCACGTCGTCAACGTGGCTGATGATGAAGATCTGGCGCAGCTCGTCGAACTGGTTGGTGATGGACCCCAGCAGATCCATCAAGCGTGCTCGACGATCGCTGTCGAGCGACCCGAACACTTCGTCCAGCACCAAGAATCCGGGCGGGTTGGTCGCCCCCCGTCCGATCATGTGCGACAGGGCGATCCTGGCGGCGAGGGTGATGGCATCGCGCTCGCCGCCGGAGAACGTTTCGATGCCATATGTCTCGTTCGTAATCCCGCCGTCGGACACCACCAGCCCGAAATCCTGGTCGAACTCGACCCGGTCGTAGGCGCCATCCGTCACCGCGCTCACGAGTTGGCTCGTAATGTCGGCCAGAACCGGCAGCTTCCGGCTGGCCGCATACCGCTCGAATTCCACGAATTCCTTCACCATCAGCGCCAGGGTGTCGGCTTCTCGCTGACGCTCGTCACCCGCCCGGGCGAGATCCTGCAGCCGCTGCTGCTCCCGCTCGATCGTCTCCCGTGCAAACTGGGCCTTCTGCAGTTCCCTCTCAGCACGATGAGCGATTTCCACGGCTGTCCGTTCAGCCGCCCGCGCCGAGTCGAGTGACTTCTGTGCCTCAAGGTATTCGGGCTCGCTGTATCCCAGAGCGACGCGATCCGCTTCAAGTCTGGCCAGCAGTTCCGCCGTTCGCTGTTCGTGGTGGATGAGGGAGGCCCGTTCCTGTATCAGTTCAGGCTGTCGAGCGAGCAAGCGGTCGATGTGGGCGATCGACGTGCTTGCCTGTTCCGCCTTCCGTAGGGACTGAGCAAGTTCCTGGAAGGCCGCTTCGTCGAACTCCACGTCGCGATGTTCCGCGATGACCGCCTCCGCTCGCGTCATTCGGCCCTCAAGCGCCATCACTGTCTGGCGCTGCGACAGCAGGATCCGACTGGTGTTGGCCAGCGCCTGAGCGAGGCTGGCCTCCGCCTCGGCCGCCAGAATGTCGCTTTCAGTGGCAGAAGAGGTTCGGCCAAGTCGCTCCAGCAATCGTTGGAGGTCGGCACGGCTCGCAGTGACCGTGTCCTGTTGATTGGCAATTACGCCGACGCTGTTCTCGATTCGTTGTTCCAGCTTCACCTGGGCAGCGATGCGTTGCTGAACGGCATCCTGTTCGGCGACAAGCGCTCGCATGCGGACTTCAATCGCCCCCCCCGCCGCCTTCCGCTCGACGATCTGTTGCGTCAGCGCCTCGATCTTCGCCTCCAGCGAACCGATAACCAGCGAGGCGTCTTCATTCGAAAACGGTCGACCACAGGTCGGACAAGCGTCTCCAAATTGCTGGTTGCGGATGTTCCCGACCAGGCGGGAAGTTCGATCCCGCTCCAGCTCTGCCGCCGTGACGTCGGAATCGGCTTGCGCCCGCTGCTTGATCAGGTCCTCGCGTGCGACGTTCAATCTCGTCAGGTCTGCGCGAGCATCTCCCGACGAAACCAGCTCCGCAAGCTTCCTTTCGATCTCGTCTCTCGCCGCCTGGTAACGAGTAAGGTCCTCTTCCGCCTTGGTCAGCCGCTTCGCGAGATCCTGGGTGGTCCGCAGTTCTTGAAGGCGATTACGGGCACCGTCGGCATTGGCGCCGTCCGCGATCTTGAGCAGCCGATCGATGCCAGCCAACAGATTGAGGTTGTCGTCACTCGTCCAGATCCACCCCGCCGGGAGTTGAAGACTCGTACTCACTCCCGTGACAACGTCTCGAACGGATGCATTCATGTCTCTGCGTTGCAGCTCTGCGTCCGCATGGTCCCGCTGGGCCTGAAGCTTCAGTTGGAAGCGCGCACGGTTCCGTTCCTGCTGAGCGTGAGTCGACTGGAGAGATGGCAATTGGGCCGCTACTGGCTCCAGCTCGACTCGATGCCGCGCTTCGGTCTCCAGGCGCTCCAGATCAAGTGCTATCTGGCTCAGTCGAGTGGTACGGTGCCGCTGCTCCTGCTCCGTTTTGCCAATTTCGGCGACCAGCTTCGCGTGCTGATCGCGTCGTTCCTGCACCTTGATCAGGATGGACGTGGCATCGCTGGCAAAAATGCCGGCATGGGCGACCCGCTCCCGAGCGAGTCGGTGCTCCGCGGTTGAGGAGGCGATTCGTGCCGCTGCTGCCGCAAGCTCTGCCGCCAGGTCCCTGCCCTCAGCCTCTCGCTCGTACGTGGCGTGAAGCGCTCGTGCTTCCGCCAGGGCCTTGCTCCGATCAGCGGTGATCGCCTGCTGCGCGGTGCGAATGGTCTCCAGGCCCAGCATCCGGCCAATATGCTCCCGGCGCTTCGCTGGCGATTCGTCCCCAAATAGGTGCAGTTCCTTTTGGCGCGTGAAGAACGTGGCCGTGAACGCGGTATGACTCAGGCCGATCAGGCGCGATGCCACATAGTCACTGACCTGCCTGGTCCCATTCACGATCGGCTCGGCGTCTCCGCTCTCGTCGAATCTGTAGATCGTGGCCGAAGGAGTTCGCTTGAGCACACGCTCGCCTGCATAACGCTCCACGCCATCGAGCGACTCGAGAAAGACACGCACGCCTGATGTCCCACCCTCGCCGCGCGGACGTACGTCTTCGTTTCTGATCGTTCTTGGACTGTAGAGACACCATTCGATCGCTTCGAACAGCGTGGTCTTGCCGGTCCCGTTCTCGCCGATGACACCAATCGTCGCCAGGGTAGGAATCTCGATCTCGTGTTCACCGCGATACTGTTTGAAGTTCTCGATTTCGATGCGCGTCAGGATCATGTGACCGTGTCATCCTCAGGCAGCGGAGATTGAGCGGCCAGTGTCGCCTCGGTGAGGG
>JAEZJB010000279.1 GCA_023415845.1 Chloroflexota bacterium
CAGGCTCTCACTGGCCTCCGCGAGCAGGAATCCGACACCGGCGCGATGGCTTCCCGGGCGGTCCGCGAGCAGCTCTACCCCGTCGGACATCCCTACCGCATTCCCGCCTCCGGCGATATCCCCACCGTCGAGCGCCTGCAGCACGACGAACTTGTTGCCTATCACGCGCGATCTTTCGGGCCGGCGGTCACCACCATCGCCCTCGTCGGCGGCGTGCGCGACATGGACGAAGTGGTCGATCGCATCAACCGCGTCTTCGGCCATTGGACCGCTCGGGTCCCAGAGGCATTGCCCGTTCCGCTGGTCGAACCTCCGGTCTCCACGCTCCGCAAGGCCTACGAAGTCCGCGGCAAGAGCCAGGCAGACATCGCCATTGCCTATCCGTCCCTTCCCCGCTCCATCGAGCCCCCCTACTTCGCCATGAGCATGGCCAACCTCATCCTCGGCCAACTCGGGCTCATGGGCCGGCTCGGCGCCAATGTGCGCGACAAGCAGGGGCTTGCCTACTACGCCTACAGCGCGTTCGGTGGCGGCAAGGGCAACAGCGCCTGGTCTGCCCGGGCCGGGGTCGATCCTCAGAATGTCGACCGTGCCATCGAAGGCATCCTCGAAGAAGTCAACCGCATCCAGTCCGAACTCGTCACTGAAGATGAGCTGGCCAGCGGCAAGAGCTACCTGATCGGTTCGCTCCCACTTGGGCTCGAGAGTCTCGGCGGTGTCGTGAATCTCCTCCTCGCCATTGAGCAGTACGACCTCGGTCTCGACTACCTGGAGCGATATCCCGGCTACATCGACGCCATCACCCGCGAAGGTGTCCTCGAAGCGGCCCAGACCTGGCTCGATCCCACCCGCCTGGTGATCGGCGTCGCTGGACCCGAAGGAGTCTCCTGATGGCGCAAACCATCCAGCTCGTCTCGGTTGCGGTCGGTCGGCCTTCCGTCATTGGCCAGAATCGTCATGGCGACGTGGTGAGCGGCATCGCCAAGCGGGAAGTTCCTGGCCCCACCGTCACGGTTCGCACGACCAACATCGACGGCGACGGCCAGGCGGACCTCCGCAATCACGGCGGCATCGACAAGGCGGTTTACTGCTACCCCCGTCAGCATCGCCAGTTCTGGATCGAACAGTTGGGCTACGACCGGTCCGAGGCTCCGTTCGGCGAGAACCTCTCCATTCTCGGCATCGACGAGCACGAAGCCTGCATCGGCGACATCTGGGCGTGGGGCGACGTGCGCCTTCAGGTCAGCCAGCCGCGCTGGCCGTGCTACAAGCTAGCGATACATGTTGGCCACCCCGACATGGTCAAGCGTTTCGTCGCTGCCGGTCGCAGCGGCTGGTACCTGCGTGTCCTCGCTGAGGGTGAGGCACCCGTTTCAGGGGAAATCACCCTGCTCAAACGCGACCCGGCCCGGCTCACCATCACCGAATGCTATCGTGCCAACCGCGGCGAACTCTCCGCCGCCGAGCGAGAACGAGTGCTGAGCCACCCGCTTCTGGCGGCGGCCTGGAAGAGCTGATCGCGAGTCCTCTCGCGTGAATCGCAAAGCAGGCCACCGGCGTCTGCCGGTGGCCCGCTTGATCGAATCTGCACCTGAAGCGTACGGATCAGGTCCCGAGTTTGCGGAAGTGAACGAGGTTCGTCTGGCCCGCCCTGTCGGTCATCGGCAACGATCCCACCATCAGGGCCCACTCGTCCCGCTCTGCCAGCCCCGCCTCGATGATGATGTTCCCCGCCTTGCGGAAGAGCACGTCCGGGTCACGGCCCACCCCGACCACCACACTCTCGACACCCCAGGCCAGGTTCAGCCGCCGCGCAACCACGTCACTGTCGGCCACGGCGATCATCGGAGGTGCCGGACGATACTTCGCCACCCGCAGCACGGCCCCGCCGGTCTTGGTGAAAACCACCAGGTGCTTGGCCGGCGAATGTTCCCCAAGTTGGAACGCCGCCCGGGCCGTCGCATCGGCAAACAGCACCACGTCATCCGCGTCCTCACCCACCCGGGCAATCTCGGACGAAGACAGCGACCGGATGATCCCGCCCTTCTCCACTTCCCGGATGATGCGGTCCATCGTCTTCACCGCTTCGATCGGATAGCTGCCGACTGCCGATTCCGCCGAGAGCATCACCGCGTCGGTTCCGTCCCAGACCGCGTTCGCCACGTCGGAAGTCTCGGCTCGGGTCGCCACCGGGTGCTCGATCATCGACTCCAGCATCTGGGTCGCCGTGATCACCGGCACGCCAAGCAGGTTCGCCTCGCGAATGATGTCCTTCTGGGCTCGCGGAACCTGCTCCGGTGGCAGCTGCACGCCGAGGTCACCCCGTGCCACCATCACGGCGTCGGAAGCCATGGTGATCTCACGCAGGTTGGAGAGGGCCTGGGGGCGCTCGATCTTCGCCACGATCCCCGGTTGGTCGCCCGGATACTGAGCCGCCTCGTCCCGCGCAGCCTGGATGTCACTGGCGTCATTCAGGAAGCTGAGCCCCAGGAAGTCAACCCCCAGCTCCATCGCGAACTTGATGTCTTTCCTGTCCGCATCAGTCAGTGCGCCGCCCACGATCGGGGCGCCGGGCAGCGTCACACCCTGACGTTCCTTCAGCTTGCCTTCCCGCACAACGGTCGCGATCGCATAGTCCGTCGCGACCTCGTCCACCACGAGTTCGATCAGGCCGTCCGAGATCAGCACGCGCGATCCCGGGTCGATCACGTCCAGCAGACCGGCAAAGTTGATCCCGATCTGGGTTGGCGTGGTCAGGACATCGGCGGTGGGATAGAGGTTGAAACGAGTTCCAAGTCTGAGATCGATCGGCTCCGTCGACCCGGACGCAAAGTTGGAAGTTCGGATCTTCAACCCCTGCAGGTCAAACAGGATCGGCACCCGCAGACCAAGATTCTCTGCAGCCTGCCGGGCGTTGAGAATCCGCTGGGCCTTCTCATCCAGGGTGCCGTGGGCAGCGTTGATCCGCACCACGTTGGCTCCTGCCAGGAGGAGTTCGGTGAGTCGCTCAATGGAATCTCCGCTGGCCGGTCCCAGCGTCGCGACAATCTTTACCCGACGATCCATGACAGGTGTTGCTCCCCTTGAATTGCTGCGTCTTCCGGCTGGCTCATGGCCGCGTACATACTAGCACCACTACACCCCTGCCCTACTGGCAACCAGAACGGCGCCCCACTGGGAGGCGCCGTTGGCTGTTGACTGAGGGTGAATTGGGCTTACTCGTAGCGCAGCGCCTCTGCAGGCACGACCTGTGATGCCTGCCGTGCCGGAATCCACGCCATGAGTAGCGCCGCCACGATCGAAAGTGCCAGCGTCACGATGATCGTCGTCCACGGAACGATGAAGCTCACCTCTCCACCCGAACCTTCGGTGAAGTTGTCGCTGGTCATCAGGCTGTAGGAGAGGATCAGTC
>JAEZJB010000316.1 GCA_023415845.1 Chloroflexota bacterium
TCGCCTATCAGGGCAATCTCTACGCCTATCGTGGTCCCGAACTGCCAATCTACCGCGCCTCGCTTGACCGCCTCGCCGACCTGGCCCCCAGCCTGCGAGTCGTCTTTCCCTCTCACAACGACACGCCGATCGATCCGGCCCTGCTTCCCCGCCTCGCCACCCTGCTCGGTGAGGTGGCGGATGGCACCCGTGACCCCGATTACTGGCGGGACGACATGGCCGGCTTTTCCGACGGCGAGATCGGCGTCTACCTTTTCCCGTCCCATTGATCGCGCTCTCCGGCCTCCCGCGCATCATCGTCGGCGCGTCATCGCAGCACTATCCGGGCTGGATTCAGACGCAAGAGGACGATCTTGATATTGTCGTCCGCGACGACTGGGTTCGGCGGTGGGCTCCAGGCTCGCTCCAGTGCATCCTGGCCGAACATGTCTGGGAGCATCTGACCCCAGGTGATGGTCGCGCCGCTGCCCGCAACTGCTATGAGCTGCTGCACGCCGGCGGTTGGGTTCGCTGTGCGGTCCCGGACGGAAATTTCCCCGACCCCGCCTACCAGCAACTCGTGCAGGTCGGTGGTCCCGGACCCCTCGACCATCCAGCCAGTTCGCACCAGGTGGTCTATCGCCTCTCGACCCTCGTGCCGATCTTTGCCGAGGCGGGGTTCGAGGTCTACCCCCTTGAGTGGTGGGATGAGCACGGAGTCTTCCACGAGCGTCCCTGGGACCCGGCAGATGGCTTCGTCTACCGGTCGCGCCGATTCGACCACCGGAATTCCGGGTCTACAATTGGCTTCACCTCACTCTTGATCGACGCCCGCAAACCCGCGCCATAATCTCGCCCGGTTCGTGGTCCACAGGAAAATGCCAATGCCAGCCAGCACGCAGCAGATCGAACCATTCAACCTGCGCACCACCTACGCGCACGGCAACCCCTACCCGGTCTACGCTGCCTTCCGTGCTGCCGATCCGGTCCACGTCCAGCACCAGGAAACGGCCGACGGCGTGAGTTGGCGGGAAGCCTTTCTCTTTCGCCATGCCGAGTGCATGACCGCCCTTCGCGATTCGCGCTTCGGCAAATGGGAGCGTCCTGAAGGGGCGCCAGCCCCACCACCCGACACCTTCCAGGCCGTCGCCGCCAACTTCATGCTCTTCCGCAATCCTCCCGGCCATACCCGGCTCCGCGGCACCGCCAATCTCGCCTTTACCCCCCGCCAGGTCGAGCGCATGCGGCCCGAAATTGAGCGTCTGGCCGCAGACCTTGCGCAGGGCATGCGCGAGCAGGATGGTCCGGTCGACCTGATCTCGTCGTTCGCCTTCCCCCTCCCCATGCTGGTCATCGCTGCCATGCTTGGCATTCCCCGCGACGATTACCGGCTTTTTCGCTCACTCGCCGCCGATGTCGCTGCCGCCATCGACTTCCCGGTCGACGGCCTGGAGGAATTTGTCGCTCGTGTCGATCGCTCCACCGCCGAACTCTCCGCCTATTTCCGCGACCTGATCGCCGCCCGCCGTGCCCAGCCTGGTGAGGACCTCCTTACCTCGTTGATTACCGCGGCCGATCAGGAGGGCCGCCTCTCCGAAGATGAGCTCATCGCCACCTGCCTGTTGCTTCTCGTCGCCGGCCACGAGACCACTGTCAACCTGATCGGCAACGGCACCCTGGCGTTGCTCAATCACCGCGACCAGTGGGATCTGCTCTCTGCCCAGCCCGATCTCGCCCGCAACGCCACCGAGGAACTGCTTCGCTTTGACGCACCCGTTCAGCTGACCACCCGTCTCGTCATGGACGACCTCGACCTCGCTGGCGTCGCGCTTCCCGCCGGGTCCGCCGTCACCACCGTTCTTGGCTCCGCCAACCGCGACGAGACCGTCTTCGCCGACCCCGACCGGCTCGATATCACGCGCAACGTCGGCCGCATCATGTCGTTCGGCATGGGCATCCACTTCTGTCTCGGCGCCCCGCTTGCTCGCCTCGAAGGAGAGGTCGCCTTCCAGACGCTGACCCGCGAGTTCCCGCACCTTACCCTTGCCACCGACAATCCCGTCTGGCGCCCCGGTGCCGTCTTCCACGGCCTGCAGACGCTTCCACTGCATCTCGATCGCCGCTAGGATCAATCGCCGTTCGGTGACCATCTGCGGCACAAGGTACGGGCGGACCTGCCGCGATGGACAACGAGTGCTCCCATCCAGGAGCAAGCGGCTGTCGTCCGCCCTGACTGTTCGCGCAAGTGATGAGTCACCGGCGTGGTAATTCCTGCTGCGGCCACGTCGTTTCACTCGCTCTAGGGTGACGGTTCAGATTACTCACGCCAGGGAAAGGAACGTGAATGTTCGAGGGATTCACCGAATCCTGGGTTCAGGTCTCCGGGGCCCGTTTGCACGTCCGTGTCGGCGGCCAGGGGCCTGCGCTATTGCTGATCCACGGTCATCCGCGCACCCACGCAACCTGGTGCCACGTTGCCCCGCTTCTCGCATCATCCTTCACCGTCGTCTGCCCCGATCTCCGTGGCTTTGGTCAGTCCTCAATGCCGCCTGACGCCCCGGGACATATCCATTCATCCAAGCGGGCCAAGGCTGCTGACTGTCTCGAACTCATGCAGCAGCTCGGGTACGAGCGGTTCGGCGTCGTTGGCCACGATCGCGGGTCCTACGTGGCCTTTCGCCTGGCCATGGACCATCCTGCCGCCGTCGAACGGCTCGTCATTCTCGAAGGCGTGCCGATCGTTGAGGCCCTCGAACGGTGTGGAAGCGAGTTCGCGACCCGCTGGTGGCACTGGTTTTTCTTTGCCCAGCCGGACAAGCCGGAGCGCGCCATTCTCGCTGACCCCGACGCCTGGTACGGTCTGTCAACCGAGCCCATGGGTCCGGAAGCCTTCGCCGACATTCAAATGGCTATCCATAATCCTGAGGTCGTGCATGGCATGGTCGAGGACTACCGCGCTGGCCTCGGTATCGATCGCGCCCACGACGAGGCTGACCGTGCCGCCGGCCGCCGCATCAGGTGCCCCATGCTCTGTCTTTGGGCGCTCCAAGACGATTTGCCGGATCTCTATGGTGACGTGCTGGCGATCTGGCAGCCCTGGGCTCCGAACCTGCAGGGTGCCGGTCTGGACTGCGGCCACCACATGGCTGAGGAAAAGCCCCAGGAACTGTCGGATTCCATCACCCGGTTCATGCACGCCGATCTGTAGGCATCAGGTACGGAGGTCCGTGGAGTTAACCGGCATCGCCAACCCGTTTCCGGCCACGTGATGTGGCGAGCCTGATTCCTCCGCCGCGTCAATCCCCACGCACTCCGCCCACCGGGACGTTCCAGCCATTGCCGATGCCAGTTCCACCATCAAACGAGCCATGCGATCGTCACACTCCAATACCCGGCAATGAAGCCGCACGTCGTGCCCTCATGAGCATCCCCTGCACGGAGTAGGGCTCTCACCAAACCCCGCATCGTTCCCGCGCTCGGCGGTCAGCCCCCGTCGAACCATGCATTGGCTGGGACCCGCCTGCGACAGCACGTGGCATCGAGCCCTCACCACGTCGCGCACCGCTCCAGGACTTCGCAACCTTTTCCGAACTCGAACCGCGCCCCATGGGACGACCCGCTTCCGCCCCTGTGCTGATATCGAGCCCTCATCTCCGTGAACCACTCTGCCCGAGACACTGACTGTCGGAAAGGCCCTGTCTGCCCGTATGATGGAAGCCTCCCGCTGGTCCCACTTGGGAGCCGCACTCCATCGAAGGAGCATTCCGGTGTCGATTCAACTCAGCATGGTCGGCCTGATGGTCGAAGACATGCCCCGCGCCCTCGAGTTCTACCGCCGCCTGGGCCTCGAAATCCCCGCTGAGGACGATACCAAACGGTTCGTCATGCACCGGATGGAGAGTGGCGTCACCCTCTTCTGGGACCGCTATTTCGCCGACACCTACGATCCCAATCGCCAGCCCCACACCGGTGGCTACCAGGTCATGCTCGAGTTCTTCCTTGGCAGCAACGCCGCCGTCGACACCAAATACGCCGAACTGGTGGACTACGGCTACCACGGTCGTATGGCCCCCGAACAGACCAACGGCCCTTACGCCGCCATGGTCGACGACCCCGACGGCAACGTGATCCTCCTCACCGCCGAAGACCTCATGCCCTGATCACAACCCCTCCTCGCTGCGATCCGGATGTCTCCATCCTCACCGCAGCGAGGTGCCCCCATAACAGGCAATAACCCAACGGCCACCCTCGTCACCCTCGCCAACTATGCCCACCTCCAACACCTCGTCATTCTGAGCGGAGCGCAGCGGAGTCGAAGAATCCCCGCGCGAAGCGCATCGGCCGCAGGCCGATCCTGATTGGGACGTTACCAACGGAGTGACCTGTGCCTCGCACCGAGTGGAATCCCTGCGTGTATATCCTGGTCAATACGCATCGCACCCTCTACATCGGTGTCACCAGTAATGTCTGGCGGCGAGTTTGGGAGCATCGACAGAACGGGACCAACGCATTTACGCATCGGCACGGCATTCACCGTCTTGTCTATCTGGCGCATTTTGAACGGATGGATGATGCCATCGCCTGGGAAAAGTCGTTGAAAGGCAAGACGCGGGCGAAAAAGCTGGCACTGATCGAGGAGCAGAATCCACGCTGGAACGATCTGGCCTGGAACTGGTTCGACGAGGAAGAAACGTCATCTGATCGTGGCTGATGATGATCCGGCTTCGCCGGATGCGCTTCGCGCGGGGATCCTT
>JAEZJB010000034.1 GCA_023415845.1 Chloroflexota bacterium
CCTCGCGTTGAGACACTCCGGTCAGCACCAGCGCCGTGAGGAGACCGGCGTGGTGACCGGCGAGGATATCGGTGTCGAGGCGGTCACCGACCATGACGGCTTCGCCTGGCTGGACGCCAAGCCCTTCAACCCCGCGGGTCATCATGAGGGTTTGCGGCTTGCCGATGACGAGGGGAGCGACACCAGCGGCAGTGGCAATAGCGGCGACGATGCTGCCGGCACCGGGCTGGACGCCTGATTCGTGGGGGAGGGTCGCGTCGGCATTGGTGGCGATGAACCGGGCACCATTGCGGACGGCATCACTCGCTCGCACGAGCTTGGCATAGGTGAAATCGAGGTCGAGCCCGACGACGACCGCATCGATCGTAGCGTCCGGGTCTTCATCGGCTGGCACGAACTCGGATCCTTCGAAAATGGTCGTCGAAAGCGCGGGCATCCCGACCACGAGGATGCGGGAGCCGGCTGGAAGTTCGTCGTGGACCACGTCGCGGGTGACGCTGGCGGACGTCTGGACCTGGTCGATGGTGACTTCCACGCCCATGGTTGCCATCCGCTCGACATATGCCTGCTGGGTGGCCATCGAATTGTTGGTCGCGAGCAGGAAGTGCGTTCCGCGCAGGCGGAGGGTGTTGAACAGGTCGGTGACGCCGGGAAGCGTCTGCTTGCCGCGGTAGAGCACGCCGTCCATGTCGAAAATAAACGCCTTGGCGGATTGCAGAGGGGCGGCGAGGAGATGCGATTCAGCAACATGGGTCATGGGACGACGGGCTCCAGGCGGATGATGAGCACAACCGGCGCTACAACAGGTTGTGTCTGGCGAACGACCACGCTGCAGACATTGTCCTATCCGCTGATCCGGTGCGCCACTGCCGGTCCTGCCCTTTCGCCCAACCGCGGCATCGGCGACACTCTGGGTGATCTGGTGTCCGGTGCGTTGGCACCAGCAGACCCTACCAAGGACAACCGCCATGACGGAGTCGGACGTTCCCGCAGCCGGGAATCTCTCCGAGCAAGAACAGGAAGTTCTCGCACAGATATCGGAAGCAGAGGTCATCGATTTCCATCGGCGACTGGTGCAGATTCCATCGGTCAACCCGCCCGGCGATGTGCGGGAGGCCATTGCCCTGGTTGAATCGACCCTGGCTGCCGAGGGCTTCGAGACCCGGATCGTGTCCAAGCTCGACATTATGCCGAGCCTGATCGCGACGATCGGCAACGATGATGGACCGGTTCTGGCGTTCAACGCCCACGTGGACGTGGTGCCGATCGGCGAACCATCGGCTTGGACGCACGATCCGTTTGGGGCCGAGGTCGTCGACGGGCGGATCTATGGGCGGGGGGCCGGTGACGATAAAGCCAGCGTGACCGCTCAGGTCATGGCCGCGATCGCACTCGCCCGGTCCGGTGTGCCGCTGAAGGGACGTCTCATCGTCAACGAAGTGGCCGATGAGGAAGTTGGCGGGTTCAACGGTTCCGGCTACATCCACGAGGAAGGCTTCTTCACCCCCGACTACCTGATTGTCGGTGAGCAGACGATGAACGAAGTCGCGCTCGGCGAAAAGGGTGGGGTGCCGACGATCATCAAGGTATGGGGCCGGACTGCCCATGGGGCGTTGCCGTGGGAGGGAGCGAACGCGATCGAAGCGATCGCCGAGGTGATTGTGGCGTTGCGCCGGACGTACTACCCGGAAATCGCCCAACGGACCAACCCGTACTTCCATCCGTCGTCGGCTTCGGTGAATCTCTTCTCGGGAGGCGTCAAATCCAACGTGGTCCCGGACTATGCGGAGATCCAGATCGACCGGCGGCTCGTGCCAGGTGAAGACCCGGCGGACGTGGTGGCAGAAATGCGGGCGGTGGCCGAAGAGGCGCTCAAGGACTTCCCCGGCGTGCGGATCGAAATCGACGTGCCATGGCCGGGAGGCGCGGCAACGATGACGCCGGAGGACTCGCCGCTGGTGCGGTCGATGCAGGGCGCCAACGAGCGCCTGGGGCTGTCGACCAACCTGCGTGGATTCAGCATGGCGACAGATGGGCGATTCTGGTCGCGGGAGGGCACTCCCACGATCATCTACGGGCCGGGGGATCCTCGATTGGCCCACGTTCCGGACGAATGGGTTGGAGTCGAGGAGATCATGGAAGCGACACGGGCCTACGCCCTGACCGCCCTGGATCTTCTGACCTGATTCGTTTGCCGGGTTGAGATTGCGTGCACTTGCGCAGCCGGTCCTGCCGGACCATGCGGCTGCCAAACAGGCATTTCATGGAGACAGGTTTCCAGATGAGTTCCAACCGAGCTGCCGTCGTCGATGCGATCAACTACGCCCGTGAGTTCCTGGCCTACCAGCAGTGGTACATGCCCTACGTGGGGGCGCAGGTGGCGGTTCGCTACGATGGCGAACTCCTGATGAACGAGGCCTTCGGGTATCGAGATCTCGAGCAGGGCATTCCGCTGTCGACCGACGACCTGTTCAGAATTGCCAGCCACTCAAAGACGTTCACCGGCGTGGCGTGCCAGCAACTGATGGCCCAGGGCAAGCTGCGGCTGGATGACGAAGCCCGGGTGCATGTGCCGGAGCTTGCCGGCTCTGCGATGGGGAAGGTGACCGTTCGGGAGTTACTCGGGCACACCTCGGGCATGACGCGGGATGGCCGGGACTGCACCTTCTGGGCGCTGGAGAAGACCTTCCCGGACCGGGACGAGCTGCTCACCATCATCCAGAATGAGGGGTACATTCTTCCGCCGAACGAACACTTCAAGTACTCCAACATCGGGTACTCGCTGCTGGGTCTCATCATCGAAGGGGCGTCGGGCGAAACCTATCGGGACTTCGTGACGAAAACCATCGTCGAGCCGCTGAGGTTGACGAAGACCGGGCCGGACCTCGATTTCGATCGGCTGGACGAATTCGCCAAGGGATACACGAGCAAGGCCCATGGCTGGGACCGGCGGGAGATCGAACACATCGACACGTTTGCCCAGAGCGCGGCAACCGGCTTCTACTCGACCGCCGAAGAACTGTCGGCATACTTCGAGGCGCAACTGGACGGTGACGACCGGCTGATCGACGACGACGCCAAGCGACGGATGCGCCAGGTGCAGTGGACCGTGACCGATGATGCGGCCTACGGGTTGGGGCTGATCATCGACAAGGTCAACGGTCGGACGTATTACGGCCACTCCGGCGGATACCCGGGCCACATCACGATGTCGAAGTTCGACCCGGAGCGGAAGCTGGTGATCTCGATCCTCACCAACAGCAACGACGGGCCGGCTGGCCAATTGACGGTGGCCATGCTCTACCTGATCGACCTGGCGTTGAAGG
>JAEZJB010000124.1 GCA_023415845.1 Chloroflexota bacterium
GGCGGCAGATCGAGGACATTCGCATCCGGTTCGAGGACGGCAAGGTGGTTGAGGCGACCGCGGCCAAGAATGAGGAGTACCTGCTCCAGCAACTCGATACCGACCCGGGTGCCCGCTACCTTGGCGAGTTCGCGTTCGGGACCAATTTCGATATCCAGACCTTCACGAAGAACATCCTGTTCGACGAGAAGATCGGCGGCACCGTGCACATGGCGGTCGGTGGGGGGTATCCCGAAACCGGCTCGACCAACAAGTCCGCGATTCACTGGGACATGATCGCCGACCTGCGGCAGGGCGGCCTTGTGACGGTGGACGGTGAGCCATTCCTCAAGGATGGGGTGTTCGTCATCTAGCACCTCAGCATTCCGATGCGTGCAACGCTCCTCCGGTTCCTGCCAGGGATCGGAGAGCGTCGTGCGGTGAGAGTAGCGGTCTCGCCGAGAAATCTGTAGGGGCAGGTGGCCTTCTTGTCATAAGGATTGTCTCGTTGCTGTTCGGGAAATTCGTCTGCATTAATTCACTAATTCATTAATTCGGAAACCGATGATTCCTCAGGGTTTTTGGGTCGGATTTTGTGCGATTAATTGCGACTTCGTGCGGAATTGGCTCGGGCTGGACGGTTGAAACTGTGTGCGAATGGGCTGGAAGGAGTGACGCATCCGCATAAACGGCGGACGTGCTCTGCGACAGAATTGCGCACCTTTTACCAGCCGTACCTATCGTACGCATCGAGATGCCGAAATCTCGCCACGCGCAACGAAATTGGTCGTACGTACGGGCGTGGGAGACGGCGGTGAGGGGCGTGCTGGGGCATCGGCAGGTGGCCCGAGGAGCTTGTCGCCGGAGACGGGTGAGAACTCCTCAACGGTGCTGTCGATTTCGCGGATTGCCGTTCGTCTTTCTGGTGGCGGGCTGTTCCGGGTCGGGACCCCGCGCGGGATCAGTGGTGCTCGCAGGAGGCAGACAGAGGTACCGGGATTCGAGGGTGGTGGCCGAACGGCAGGACACGTCGTTGAGAGGCAAGCCACGGAGATACTGCTGGAATGGCACGCGGCTGGCGGTTTCGCGAGCGGTACAGTTGCCAATTCGGACGAGTTGATGATGTGACGAGCGAGGGGCTGATGCCGTGCCATGGCAACGGGCGACCAGGCTCGCGCAGTGAGATAGCGAGACGTACCCCTTACGCTGGATGTAAGGGGGCAAGGAGAGAACCGTGAAGTACATGTTGATGATCATTGGGCGGACGGAATGGGAAGAGGGCTATTCGGAGGCGGACTTTGAGGATGAAATGGCGGCACACGCCGCCTTTGCCGAATACCTCGAATCGCACGGGATTCCGTATTCCGGAGAGGCCCTGCATGAAACGAGTGCGTCGACCACCGTGCGGCGGGGTGCCGAGGGTGTGACCGTTACCGATGGACCGTTCATCGACCTCAAGGAGGGGATCGGTGGGTTTTACCTGATCGACGTCGAGAGCCTGGATGACGCCATCGAGGCGGCCAAACGGTGTCCGGCGGAGATTGCCGTCGAGGTGCGACCTGTCTACGATACCCAGGGCTGACCCGGCGGCGATAGATGCGGCACTGGGCGTGACCTGGGAGCGGGCCTGGCCGCAGGTGATCGGGCGGTTGGTGCGGGAGACGCGTGACCTCGACCTGGCGGAGGATGTCACCCAGGATGCCTTCGTGACGGCCATGGAGACGTGGCCGCGCGATGGTATCCCGGCCAACCCTACCGCGTGGCTGATGACGGTGGCGCGGCGGAAGCTGCTCGACCAGCAGCGGCGATCCACCACCCTGCGCCGCAAGCTCCCGCTGCTGATCGTGCCGTTCGATGCCGTGCCCGATCCGGCGAATGCGTGGCATGACGACCAGTTGCGGTTGATTTTCACCTGCTGCCATCCGGCACTGGCTCCCGAGAATCGGGTGGCACTGGCCCTGCGGCTGGTGTGCGGGATCGACACGCCCACGATCGCTCGTCTCTTCCTGGTGTCCGAGTCGACAATGGCGGCGCGCCTGACCCGGTCACGGAAGAAGATTGCCGCTGCGGGGATTGCCTGGAGGATTCCTGAACCGGCCGAGATGCCGGAACGGCTGGAGGCGGTGCTGGACACCGTGTACCTGCTGTTTACGGCCGGGCACACACGACCATTGGGCGAGAGTCTGATTGACCCGGTGCTGCTCGAACGAGCCGAGTCGCTCGCGCGGCTGGTTGCAGACCTGCTGCCCACCGAACCGACGGCGTTGGGTCTCCATGCGCTGATTCGCCTGTCCAATGCACGGCGTGATGCCAGGCAGGATGCCCCGGGAAACCTGATGCTGCTGGAAGCGCAGGATCGCAGCCGGTGGGAGGGTGAGGCGATCGCCGACGGAGTGGCGGCGCTGGAGCGATCGCTCGCCCTTACCCAGGGCGGGCTACCGACGACCTATGCCCTGCAGGCGGCGATTGAAGCGGTTCATCTCGAGGCGCCGACCTATGCCGAGACCGACTGGCGACAACTCCTTGCCCTGTCCACCCTGCTAGAAGCCATCGCGCCATCTCCACTCGTCACATTGAACCGGATTGTGGTGCTCTCCAGGCTAAAGGGTGTTGCCGCTGGTCTCGACGCGCTTGACCGGCTGGACAGCGAGGCGGTTTCCACCATCGAGGGGCCGATGGCGTTTGCCAGGGCCGACCTTCTGCGCCGGGCAGGGGAATGGAAGCGTTCCGCCGATGCCTACCGGCAGGCCATGTCGCTTGCAAGCAACGAGGTCCAGCGAGCGTTCGCTGCCGACAGGTTGCGCGAGGTGGAGGCGCGGCTCAGGACTCCGTTTGCGACGCCCGTACGTAGCGATCGCCGATGACCCGGACGATATCGGCCAGCTCGGGCGGTGACTCGACAACGAAGTCGGCATCGAGCGTGGCCATCCACATCGCGATCGCGGCGAGGTCGTCGGCCCCGGTGTGCAGACGACAGGTCTCGTCGTCGAGTGCTTCCACCGAGCCCCATTGGGAGGGGACACGCGCTGCGACGTGGTCGGCCGGAGCGGCGATCCGGATGGTTGCGGTGTGATCCCACCCTGCTCGTGCCACGCTGTCGGCGATCCAGCGGGAGACATCGGCTGCGGGAAGTTCGCGGTCGGAGAAGAGTCGCCCAGTGGGTTCGGCGCGCTGGATGCGATCAACGCGAAAGGTGCGCCAGTCGGATCGGTCGTGATCCCAGGCGAGCAGGTACCAGCGGGAATCCCAGTTCACCAGCCGGGTGGGATCGACGATGCGACGGGAGGCCGTGCCATCGTGGCGGGTGTAGTGGATGCGATGGGACTCTCGCTGCCGTGAGCCGGTCGCGAGTAGTTGCAGCGTTTCCGAGCTGGTGCCCCCAGAGGAGGGATCGAGGACGACGCGCGATGTCGATTCCCGGAGGGCAGCGATCCGCGACCGCAAGCGAGTGGGGAGGACCTGCTGAAGTTTGGCCAGTACCCGGTGGCTCGCTTCCTCCATGCCGGCGATCCCGCGCTCGCCGACGGTAGCCAGGCTGATGGCGATGGCCACAGCCTCATCGTCGTCCAGGAGCAGCGGTGGCATTTCGGCGCCAGCGCCGAGCCGATAGCCTCCAACCGGACCCCGGCGGGCCTCGACCGGATACCCAAGTCCACGCAGACGCTCAATGTCGTTGCGGATGGTCCGCGGACTGACCTCCAGCCGCTGGGCGAGTTCCGGGCCAGTCCATTCGCGCCGGACCTGCAGTAGGGCGAGGAGTTTGAGCAGGCGGCTCGTGGTGTCGGTCATGACGGAACTCCCGGAGGCGACGATGGCGGGCCAGACTGACGATCCAATCACCCTGAATGAGAATCAGGAATGGAACGTGCCTCATTGCACTCTATCGTGTGGTCAGTGGCAATCCGGCCACAACTGCTCAGAGGTAGTACCGCATGGCAACCCCCACGGACCTGATCCCGTTTACGATCGACGTTCCCCAGGCGGACCTTAATGACCTTCGGCAGCGACTTTCGCGGACCCGGTTTCCGCAGGACCTCCCCGGGGTAGATTGGAGCCAGGGCACGCCGACCGCTGCATTGCGCGAGTATGTGGCAGCCTGGCACGACGAGTTCGACTGGCGGACGGTCGAAGCACGGTTCAATCGATACCCACAGTTCATCACCGCCATCGATGGACAACGGATCCATGTTCTCCACATCCGTTCGGAGGTGGCGGATGCGACCCCGCTCCTTCTGCTGCATGGCTGGCCGGGCTCGTTCATGGAGTTCGGGGACGTGATTGATCTGCTGGTCGATCCAGTCGCCCATGGTGGAAGCGCGGCAGATGCCTTTCACCTGGTGATTCCGTCACTGCCAGGCTATGGCTTCTCCGGACCAACCACCGAGGCTGGTTGGAACACCGACCGGATGGGCAGGGGGATGGCGACCCTGATGGCGCGCCTGGGCTACGACAGGTACGGCGTGCAGGGGGGAGACATGGGCGCCTTCGTCGGACCCGCTACAGCCCTGGCCGCGCCCGGGCATGTGATCGGTGTTCATCTCAATGCCGCGACCTACGGGTTCATTCCATGGGGAGAGGTGAGTGCCGACGAACGCGCGGCGATGTCCGAACGGGACCTGCGAAAGCTCGAACGATTGATGTGGTGGACCAATGAGGGAAGCGGCTACTTTCAGATCCAGGCAACGCGCCCGCAAACGATTGCAGCCGGGCTCTCCGACTCGCCGGTAGGCCAACTTGCCTGGATGCTCGACGCATTCAAGTCCTGGACGGCGGGTGGGACCGCGACCGGCGTGCAACTCGACCGGCAGACCGTTCTCGCTCACGTGAGCCTGTACTGGCTGACCAATACGGCGGCCTCCTCGGCGCGGAACTACTGGGAGAACATGCACAGCGGAGGTACCTGGGCAGTGGACGACGAGGCCAGGGAGAACGAACCGGCGAATGACACCGTGAGCGATGCCGCCAGTGACCGGGAGGCCGAAGGTGGGAGATGGGGAGAGACGCTGCCGACGCCGGTTGGGGTGGCGGTGTTCGGGGAGGACATCGCCATGCGGCAGTTTGGTGAACAGGCGTACACCATCGTGCACTGGAGCGAGTTCGACGAGGGCGGTCACTTCGCCGCGCTGGAAACCCCCGCCCTGCTCGTTGACGACGTACGGGGCTTTTTCAGGAAGCTGCGGGCCTGAGATCGCGTCACGTCGTGGCACCACGGTATGCTCACCTCAGGAGTGGGTGTGACCTGGTACCTGGGAGGCGTGGCGTGAATCCGGCCAGCGAGTTGCTGCTAGACGAATCTGACAGGCTGGCGGCGGCGCGCTGGCTCGTGACCGGCGGCGAGGCCGACCTTGTGGCCGGGCTGCAGGAGGCGGACTCGTCCCGCATTGTCACCTGGCAGCCGACCGACATTCGCGAACTGCGATCGCCCGTTGTTCCAGCCAGTATCCGGATCGAGACGCCGGGAACCGTCGTTGGTGATTTAGCCAATGGGATTGATGTCGTCGTGCTGCCGATGCCGCCTGACCGGCAGTTGAGCCAATGGTGGCTCTCGCTGGCAGCGGCCCGATTGCGGACGAATGGGTCATTGCTGGTGGCGGGCGCGAATGCGGAGGGCATTCGGTCCGGGCTGGCGGATGCGCGGTCGCTGTTTGGGCCACCGGTGCAGGAGCGGTACGGAAGGAAGCAGCGGATTGCCCGCTTCGACGTGGGCGATGCCTCCCGGCTGGAGCCCCTGTGGCCATTCACGATCGACCGACCAGGCCCAAAGGTGACATGGGACGATCGTGGGGTGGAGCGAGCGGTGGTGTCGCAGCCCGGAGTATTCGCCAGTGACCGGCTCGACGGTGGAACACGGTTGCTGCTGGAGGCGCTGCCTGCGACGGTCGGTGGAACCGTGATCGATGTCGGGTGTGGGGCAGGGGTCATTGGGTTCACCTGTGCCTGGCGAGGAGCCGACCAGGTTGACCTGGTCGATGTGAACCTGCTGGCGATCCAGACCGTGGAGCGGAATCTCGGCCAGCCGGGACTGGAACGGTGCCGGGTGCTGGCCAGTGATGTTTACGGAGGGGTGAGCGACCGGCGCTACGACCTGATCGTCTCGAATCCGCCGTTTCATCGAGGGAAGGCGGTGGACCTCTCGGTCGCCGACCGGCTCATCGACGAGGCGCCCCGGCACCTCGCTCCGGGCGGTGCGCTGCTGGTGGTGGCAAATGCGTTCCTGGCGTATGGGAAGCGGATGGAGCGGGTCTTTGGCCGGGTCGAGACCGTGGCAGCGACCCGGCAATTCCATGTGCTGCGGGCGTCCGATCCG
>JAEZJB010000144.1 GCA_023415845.1 Chloroflexota bacterium
CCATCTGGGCGGCACCGGTGATCATGTTCTTGATGTAGTCGGCGTGGCCGGGGCAGTCGACGTGGGCGTAGTGCCGGTTGTCGGTCTCGTACTCGACGTGCGAGGTCGCAATCGTGATCCCGCGCTCGCGCTCTTCCGGCGCGTTGTCGATCGAGCTGAAGTCCCGCACCTGGGCAAAGCCCTTGAGCGACAGCGTCTTGCTGATCGCCGCCGTCAGCGTCGTCTTCCCATGGTCCACGTGCCCGATCGTCCCCACGTTCACGTGCGGCTTCGAACGCTCGAACTTCTGCTTACCCATCGTTAACCTCCAGGAGATTGAACGTCACACTCTGCTCCGCATCGTTGCCGGAGCAATCACACGAAAATGAAGAGGCCCCATCTCGGGGCCTCTCTCATCGCTGAACAAGCTGGAGCCCACAATCGGACTTGAACCGATGACCTCGTCCTTACCAAGGACGTGCTCTGCCAACTGAGCTATGTGGGCCCGATCCAGTTCCGGTTCCCCGGATGCCTGTTCGGTGGGCAGGGAGGGATTCGAACCCCCGTAGCTCTCGCACCTGGTTTACAGCCAGGCCCTTTTAACCGCTCAGGCACCTACCCGCTACTTCCGACCGTCACCCATGAGCCCTGTGGAGCCGACGATGGGACTCGAACCCGCAACCGGCTGTTTACAAAACAGCTGCTCTGCCAATTGAGCTACGTCGGCATAGCACAGTACCGGGGTTCCGGCCGCATGGAAGTATATGCAACCGACCGATTTGCGTCAAGGAATTCCACCGGATTTCTCCTTTGGCCACCGGCTCCGGCCATCCGCAGGCCGACTTCCCCGTCGCGCGTCTACAATGCACCGGCATCACCAATTCTGCAACGTTTCCGCCACGAGGTGTCCATGGCCGACGAAGCCCTCACCGCCGATCCTTCTCCCACCTTCGAGCGTCTCGTCGCCGACTTCGATGAGGCATTGGTGTCATTCGGCATTCCCGGTGCCGTCCTCGGGATCTTCCATCGCGACTGGCAGCGCACCGTCGCCCGTGGCGTGGCCGATGTCACCACCCTCGCGCCGGTCACCACCGCGACCGCGTTCCGCATCGCCTCGCTCACCAAGGTGTTCACCGCCTCGGCCCTCGCGTCGTTGGCTGGTGCCTCCCTGCCCCTCACGGCACCCATCACCACCTGGTATCCCTCGTTCCGGCTCGCCGATCGGAACGCATCGACCACCGTCACCCTCGCCCAGGCTCTTTCTCACAGCGGAGGCTGGGTCGATCCCTCATCCTGGCCGGAGTCACCTGACGATCCACGCTCCCTCGCCGACTGCGTTGCCGAACTTGCGTCCACGCCGCAGCTCTTCACCCCCGGCACGCTGTTCAACTACAGCAATTCCGCCTACCAGCTTGCCGGGCAGATTCTTGCCACCAGGCTCGATCTCCCGTACGAGTCCGCCCTGCAGCAAACGCTGCTCACCCCCCTCGGACTGGCCTCCACCGGCTTCGACCACGCCCCGTACCAGGACCGAGTGGTCGCCTCCGGCCACGTCGAGGGAGAATCTGGCCTAGAACCCGTCGATCCGTGGCAGGTCCACCCTGCCGTCCATCCCACCGGCGGACTGCACAGCACGGTCGATGACCTGCTGGCGTTCCTGCGCTTCCACACTGGACTCTCAATCCCGGGCACGTCACCCCTGACTGATGACCAGCGCCTCTCGATGCAGGTGCCGCATGGTCCTGGTGGTTCACTCGGGCCAATCTCGGCGGACAACGTCGGTCTGGGCTGGATGCGCGCCACCATCGGTGGCCGCCAGGTCGCGATGGCCTTCGGCAGTGACGCCGGTCTCGCCGCCGGGATGGCGATCTCTCCCGACGACGAGTTCGGCTTCGTGCTGCTCTCCAACGCTGATCCCGGTCTGGTCGTCGCCTCCCGTTTGCTCGTTCGCGCCGTCGAACTTTTTCTCGATACCACCGAGCCGAGTCCACTACCGATAACGCTTCCTGACGACATCCTGTCGCGGTCTACCGGGCGCTTTACCATCCCCGGCGAGCTCGGCTTCGAGCTGAGCCACTCGGATGGTGGTCTCGTGATCGCGGCCATGCAGGGCGACGAACCAGTCCCGGGCTTGGCGGGTCCGCTCACCATGGAGTCAGCATCCCGCGGCTGGTTCGCGGTCGGCCCGATGAAGCTTTACGTCGACCTGATCCGGGATGGTGCCGGCACGGTCGAATGGGTACGCTTCGCCGCCCGGCTCGCCCGGCGCGATCGCTGAACCGCTCCCCTAACCGCTGTCCAACAGCCAGCATTGAAACGAGTGTTCACCGAGACTCAGGCAGGAATCCACCCATGACTTCACTCTGGCAAGCCGCGGCAGTCGGCGACCTGACCGCCATCACCGCCGCCCTGGCCGCTGGTGCCGACCTCAACGCGCAGAATCACGATGGTCAGACTCCGGTCATGTCCGCCACCTACGCTCACCAGACCGAGGCCGTTCGGCTCCTGTTTCATCGCGGTGCCGACCCCGATCTGCGCGACGATCTGCTGAACAATCCATTTCTCTATGCCGGTGCCGAAGGGATGCTGGACATTCTCCGGCTCGCCCACGAGGCCGGCGCCGATCCGACCATCACGAACCGCTATGGCGGCGTGGCGATCATTCCGGCCGCCGAACGCGGTCATCTGGAGGTGATCCGGTACCTGGTTGACCACACCGCCGTCGACATCAATCACGTCAACCGGCTGGGCTGGACCGCGCTCCTCGAAGCCATCATCCTCAGCGATGGTGGTCCCACGCATCAGGAGGTGGTTCGCCTGCTGATCGCCGGGGGCGCCGATCTCAACATTCCCGATGCCGACGGTGTCACGCCCCTCCAGCACGCTCGCCAGCGGGGCTATACCGAGATTGAATCGATCCTCACCGCCAACGGCGCGGAGTCCTGAAACCTTGTCATCCTGGACCCAAGAGTGACGAACATCCTCATTACCGGCCTGGCCGGAACCGGAAAATCCATCGTGATCGAGGAGTTGCGGCTCCGTGGCTATGACGCGATCGATGCCAGCGATCCATTCTGGTCCGAGTGGCAACGTGTCCGGCCGTCCGGCTCCGACGAGCTTGGCCCCCGCGATGAATGGCTGTGGCGTGAGGACCGCATGCGCCATCACCTCACCTCGCCCGCATCCGGTATCCGCTTCGTCGGTGGCTGTGCCGCCAATCAGGGCCAGTTCCGCCACCACTTCGACGCGGTGATCCTCCTCGTCGCCTCCCTCGACCGCATGCTCGAACGTCTTGAACCACGCTGGGATCTTCGGCTCGCCGACGACCGCTTCGAGCGCTATCTCGTCCGCCGGAGCGTCGAACGCGTGCTTCCCCATCTCCGCGCGACGGCCACCTCGGGAATCGAGACCACCAATCGTGGCGTGACAGAGATCGCCGACCTCGTGCTCGAGATGGCCGCCACGGTTTCCGACGAGATCTCCGCCCAGCGGGCGTGATCCCGCGTTGGGTCAGCTCCTTGAAGTCACCAGGTCCATGAACGGATTGTTCAGCCAGGCATCCCACTCGGCGTCGGCGGGCGGCACCAGAATCAGCGCGTCGGCCCCGGTGCCCGCATACTCGTCGAAGGTCTCCAGCGCTTCCTGATGTGAGCCGGTGATCGCCAGCTGATGAAGCCACGAATCCTGAATGCCCCGGCGCAGCGCGTCTTCTCCGCCTTCCTCGACCATTGCGGCCATCTCTGGCGCAAACGGAGTCCGGGCGACCGACGGCTGGAGTCCTGCACCGTTGTCCCGCGCAATCACGTCCCGCACCTCGCTCAATGCCGTCGCCGGGTTCGCATCGTCTACCACGCAATAGGCATACACGATCAGCTGACCTGAACCTGGCTGCCCGGCCGCGACCCGTCCTTCGTTCATCAGGTCCCGCGCCCAGTTCACGTATTCCACGCT
>JAEZJB010000246.1 GCA_023415845.1 Chloroflexota bacterium
GCCATCGACCGACCAGACCGCCCCTAGCGGCAGGAACATCCCCCAGAAGGTGAGCACGCGGAGAAAGGCGTCGGCGCCGCTGAGGACGAGCGGGTTGCGGACCTGGAGCGAGACCAGCAGCACCCACATCGCCACCGTCACCAGGCGGGTGCGGTAGCCGACGATGACCCCGAGGGTGACCAGCGCCGTGAGGGCGAACATGGCGTGGGCGAAGCCGGGTGAGCCGTTGACGAAGTAGAGCGACCAGCGCCACGGGTTCAGTCCGTTGATCGCTTCTTCACGGGTGAGAAGGCCCTGATCGCTGTAGTGGATGGCAACGTCGGACCAGCGGCCAAGCAGGTCGAAGAGCATGACCAGGCCGAGGGCGATGCGGAACGCCGCCAGCGAGCGGAGGTCGAGGCCGAAGATGCGGCTCAGCACCGCGCGGGCGCGAGTCGCCGCGAGGACGACCCGGTGGGGCGGGGTGTCTTCGGGCGCCTGGGCTGGGACCGGGGTGGGAGGAGCGGTCTCCATCATCCCTCCGCGACGATGCCTGGTGACGATCCTGGTTGGCTGCAGCCTACACGATGGCGGGAACGGGATCGCGCCAGGCGACCCCGGGTGGGGATGCGCCTGGCGCGATGGTGACGGCGATCTGGTGGTGACCTACTGGTAGATGACCAGGTCGGGGGTGGGATCGAGGGCGACGATCTCTTCCGGGGTCATCAGCGGGTCGTCCTGCTGGTAGAAGAGCTTGACGCCGTGGTACTCGATCGGCTCCTGGGTGATGACCACCTGGTAGGTTTCGCGCTTCATGTCCGGCGGGCCCCAGCCGTCCATGTCGATGACGAGGTCGACGCCCGCCACCGGGGCGATCTGGTCCTTGTTTTCGATCATGCTGTGGTGGAACTGGTGGACGATGAGCGTCTTGGCCGGCAGGTTGTTGTCGGCGGCGAGCTTGGCCAGCCAGTTCTGGGCTTCGGTGACTTCCTCTGCCGTGACCTGGCCGATGTGCTGCCCTGGCAGTTCGCCTTCGCGCATGTGGAACTCGGGGTCGATGCCGAGGTGGACGTGCGGGTTGAGCAGCCATTCTTCGAGGCCGGAATAGTCCTCGTAGGGTTCGCGGAAGCCCATCTGGACATCGAAGAAGAGGAGCATGTCGTTGTCGGCGGTGAACTGGGTGTACTCGTCGAGCTGGGCGCGGCTGGCGTCGGCGATGTATTTGCCTTCCTGGCCGGCGTCACCCTGGGCGACCGAGGCGATCATTTCGAAGCCGATTTTGACGTTGCGGCTGGGGTCGGCGGCCTGGTAGCGGGCGGCCTCTTCCTGGAGCAGTTCGAGGACCTTGGCGGGTTCGTATTCGCCGAGGATGCCCATGTTGGGATTGCCCGGGAACCCGTAATAGAGGAGGACCCGGTTGTCGGGGAAGAGCGAGCCACTGTCGGCCTGGGCCGCGACACCGGTGCGGAGCAGGGTGGGAGCGGCGAGCGCGGCTCCGCCCATGGCGAGGGCCTGGCGGCGAGTGAAGCGGCGTCGGCGACCGGCAAGCTGGGACCCTGCTGAAGCGCGTCGATGCATGTTGGTAACGATCCTTTTGCGTGACTGGCGTCGGCACACGGGAAAGCGGCCACCGCGGGGTGGTCGCACAATCGCTTCAACGCGAGGATGAAACGATTGGTTTCCGTCAAGTGTACGTTGGAAACAACCTGACTGGATGCCTCGGGGTGGCGTGGGTGGGTGTCGTGACATTCCGGAACATCTGATGAAAGGGCCCTGGCAGGTGGTAGGATCGGGCAGACTGCCAGGCCTCCCGCGTTGTACCTGGCCCCGTTGCCGGAAGGATTGTTCCCCTCGTGACCACCCCGCAGGAACCGGTTGCCCGCATTGTCCCGTTTCGCCCCCGCCAGGTGGAGCGGACGGTACGCGCCGACCCGGAACAGGTTCCGCTGGGCGATCGCCTGCTCTCTTCGACCCCGATTCCGGAGCCGATTACCGGCAACGCCCTCGCCGTGCTGCGGGCGGTGGACCTCGGGGCGTCGAGCGGGGCCTTCTACCCGCAGGTCCTGACCGAGGATGTCCCGGCGGTGGCGGCCCGGCGCGGGATCGGGCAGATCGAGGTGATGCTGCAGACGGCCGGGGAGTATGACCCCGCCTTCGTGCGGAAGGTGGCGGGCAACGTGCGGGCGGCCGGGGTGACGGTGCACTCGGTGCACACGCTTTCGCGGCTGCATCCCTTCTTCGATCCTTACCGGCGGCGGGTGGACGAGGCCGGAGAGATGTTCCAGCGGGCGATCGAGGCCGGGGCGGAACTCGGGGCGAAGGTGCTGGTGTGGCACGGACCGAACCGGCCGCAGGTGGCGACCGACGACGCCTGGGAGCGGTTCATCGAGCTGGCGCAGCGGCTGGCGACGGCCTGCGGGGAGGCCGGGATCACGCTGGGAATCGAGAACGTCTCGTATGGGGCGCTGGCCCAGGTGCGCAACGTGGTGACGTTCGCGACGCGGCTGGCCGAGGTGGGATCGGCCGAACAGGTCGGGTTCGTGTTCGATCCGTTCCAGGCGGCCGAGGCCGGAGCCAACCCGTTCATGATGCTGGCGGCGATGGGTAACCGGGTGGTGAATGTGCACGTCAGCGATTTCCGCGAGCAGGACGCCACCGTGCGGCACTTGCTGCCCGGTGATGGCGACCTGCCGTGGTCGGCGCTGGTGCGGGCGGTGGCCGGGAGCGGTTACCGGGGACCGATCATGATCGAGGGACCGCTGGGCGAGGACGAGAGCGGGATCGGGCGGGTACGGCAGGTGCTCGACCCGCTGATTGGCCGCGTGTTTCGCGCTGGCGACGACGATGCGGTGCTGACCTCGCTGCCGGCCGGGGTGCTGGAGGGGATTGCGCTGTTCAACCAGGGGCAGTTCCACGCCCAGCACGAGGCGATCGAGGCGGAGTGGCACGCCGAGCGGGG
>JAEZJB010000334.1 GCA_023415845.1 Chloroflexota bacterium
CTGTCCGGCATCTACCAGGCGGCCTACGCACCCCTGCTGGAAGAGCTGCTCTCGAGCGAAACCCCGCTCAGCGGCGAGGTCCGCGAGATCTACCACGTCCTCGCCGACCCCTCGTCGCCCGACAACAAGGTCGACATCCTGATCGCCGTGGCTCCGGAACAGCAACCGGTCGATGACGTGATCGAGGTGAAGGACGGCGAACTCAACCCCGCCGAGGACGTCTAGCCGGCATCTGACAGGCCGTCGCAAGGCGCCAATCAGTCGTCAGGGCAGTTGGGGAACATTCCCGGGCTGCCCTGCGTTCATCTTTCAGCCAGTTTGATGTCCTCAGGAGATGCAGGCGTGTCCGCCAATTCCGGCTTTACCATCGAAGAAATCGAGATCCCGAGTGGTCCCGACCACCCAACCTACGCCGCGTTCGCCGCCTCGGTGGCGATTCGCAACGCCATCGAAGCGGAGGCCGTCGGGTCGCTGGCGCTGGCCGTCACCACCGACGAGTTGCTGCCGATCTACCAGGACACCACCTACGAACCTCACCGGCTCTGGCTGGCCTGGGTCGATGGTGAGGTTGTGGGCCGCGGGATGCTCTCATGGACGGTCGTCGAGGAATCGCCGGCCGCCTGGGCCTACTTCGAGGTGGCCCACGCGCACCGCAACCGGGGTATCGGCACCGCCCTGATGGAGATCATCGAAACCGAAGCCCGGAAGCTTGGGAAAACCATCATCCAGGGTGGCGGTACCCACACCCAGGCCACCGGCGGCGAGCAGATCGTGCCACCGACCGGATTTGGGGCGGTCAACACCGCCGATCCCGGTGTCCGCTTCCTGCACAGGCGCGGGTATGCCCTCGAGCAGATTGCCCGGGGCAGCACGATCCGGCTGCCGGCCGATGCCAACCTGCTTGCCCGCAGCCGCGCCGAAGCCGAGGCAAAGGCGGGGCCCGACTACCGGGTGTTGACCTGGCAGGGTCCGACGCCGGACGAATGGCTGTTCGACCTCGCCCGGCTCAAGGAGCAGATGAGCACCGACGAGCCCCAGGCCGGTCTCGAAGTGACGCCGGAAGTCTGGGACGACGCCCGCGTACGCAAGCACGACGACGATGCTGCCGCCGGTGGCCGGGTGATGCTGACCACGGTTGTCGAGCATATTCCTACGGGACGCCTGGTGGCGATCAACGAACTGTCCGTCCCGGAAGATCCGACCCGGGCGGTGGCGCAGGAAGACACGCTGGTGGTGCGCGAGCATCGTGGCCACCGGCTGGGGATGCTGGTTAAGGCGGCCAACCTGCAGGAGCTTGCCCGGCGCTTCCCCGACGCCCCGCTCGTCTACACCTTCAACGCCGAAGAGAATCGCTACATGCTCGATGTCAACGAAGCGGTTGGGTTCGTCCCGACGATCTACGATGGCATCTGGAAGAAGAGCCTGACATGACCACATTCCACATCGAAACCCTCCCGATTCCCGATTCAGCTGACGACCCCGATTTCGTCGCCGCCGTGGCGATCGAAAACGCTCACCGAAATCACGTGCTCGGCGCCGCCGCAGCCCCCTATACCCCTGCCGAAGTGCTGCCTTCCCTGCAGGAGCAGCAATACGACACCAAGCGACTGGCGGTAGCCCGCGTGGGCGAAAAAGTCGTCGGGGTGGTGATCATGGTCTGGCCCAATGATCCCGAGGGCAAGGTGACGGGCTTCGAGCTCAATGTGGCACCGGAATTCCGCAACCAGGGGATCGGCTCGGCCCTGTTGCAGGTCGTGGAGAACCAGGCGCGGGAGGTGAACAAGCCCGTGCTCCAGGTTGGTGTGCTGCACGAACCATTCCCGGACAGCGACATGCTGACGCCGCCAACCGGGTTCGGGGCTGTTCCCATGGCAGACCCGGGTGCCCGGTTCCTGCAAAAGCATGGCTACACGCTCGAACAGGTCTACCGGGTGTCGGTGGTTGACCTGCCGGTTCCCGAAGACATCCTGGCAAATTACGAGGCCGAAGCCTGGCGCAAGGCCGGCGACGACTACCGAATTCACGTCTGGACCGGCGACAGCCCGGAGCAGTGGCGCGCGGACCTGGCGAACCTGGTCTCACGCCTGCCAACCGACGCCCCCAGCGGCAACCTCGAAGTCGATACCGAGCCATGGGATGCGGAGCGAATCCGCCAGAGCGACGAGCGCCGCCGCAAGGCTGGCCGAGTGTTGCTGACCGCCGTGGTTGAGTACATCCCGACGGGCGAGCTGGTGGCCTTCAACGGGATCAGCATTTCTGGCCAGGACCGGTCGCGCCCAGCCCAGCAGGGCATCACGCTGGTACTGAAGGAGCATCGCGGTCACCGGCTCGGGATGCTGACCAAAGTCGCCAACATCCGCCAACTGATGGCCGAAAGCCCGACGACGCCATTCATCATCACCGACAACGCCGAGGAAAACCGGCCGATGCTCGACGTGAACGAGGCGGTCGGCTTCCGGCCCGTCGCCTACGAAGGTGCCTGGCAGAAAATCCTGACCCAGTGAGCGCCTCCAC
>JAEZJB010000287.1 GCA_023415845.1 Chloroflexota bacterium
CCGATGATCAGCCCCCGCAACCTCAACCCCGGCGAGCGTTCGCGTGGCTGGGTCTGGTTCATCCTGCCGGTCGAGATTGAACCGGTCGAGGTGGTGTACGTCGCGCCATCCCCACAATACCGGGTAGCGTTGGAGTCGTAACAACCACGACACCGATCCGTAGGATCCCAATACGACGCATATCGGGCACATTGCCCTGAGCATTGACACAACTTTGGTCGAAAGGCATCATTCAGTGGTCTAGAGGTATAGACCACTGAATGATGACGCACGACAGGAGTCCTCCGGGTCATGTCCGACTGGCGCCTGGACCTGCCAGGCAAGCAGAGTCCGATGCCGCTCTACTACCAGCTCGCCGAAGCGATCGAGCACCAGATCTCCGCGGGCCTGTTGCAGCCCGGTGACCGCCTGCCTTCCGAGCGCGACCTGGCCCAGCAGGCAGGCATCAGCCGCATGACCGCCCGGCAGGCCCTCACCTATCTCGCCGAACGCGGTGCAATCGAGATTCGCCACGGTGTCGGCACCTTTATCGCCCATCCCAAGCTCACATCCGATCCGCTCCATCTGCTGGGCTTCACCGAACAGATGATGGCGACCGGTGGCGTTGTGACCTCCCAGGTCCTGGCCCAGGAGGTCATCCCGGCGCCGCCACCGGTCGCCAGGGCCCTGCGGCTCCAGGCCGCGAGCCCCGTCGCCCGCATCCAACGCCTCCGCTCGCTCAACGACACCCCGATGCTGCTGGAAACCAGCTTCTTTCCGCGCCAGCTCTGTCCCGGCATCGAGCACGTCGATCTCAGCCACCGCTCGCTCTACGCCACGCTTGAGATCGACTACGGGGTGCGGTTGACCCATGCGCAGCAAACCGTGGAGGCCATTTCCGCGAACGCGGCCGAAAGCCGCCTCTTCGGCCTGGAGCGGGGTGCGCCGATGCTCCTGCTGGAAGGTGTGGCTTCGACCGCGACCAACGACCCGGGGGAGTACTTCAAGGCGGTCTATCGCGGCGACCGCTTCAAGTTCGAGTTGCGGGCCAATCAACCGGCTACCACCGAGGAGCCGGGGTTGCCGATCAACCTGGTCATGACCTGATTCGTTGTCCGTTGCGTCCGTTGTGTTGAGGGAGTGCTCGAAGATGCCAGAACCGGTTCGGATTGGGGTCATTGGTTGCGGGAGTGTCGGCAAATGGTCGTACATTCCCCGGGTCCATGAGATGAACCTGCGCGGCAGGAAAGCCGAGATCGTTGTTGTCTGCGATGCCGACCCCGAGCGCGTCAGGGAAACGCAGGAGCTCTACGGGGTGCCGCTCGGCACAACCGACTACAACGAGGTCATCACCAATCCGAACGTCGATCTGGTGCTGGTCCTCACCTCGATGCCGCTGCACGGCGTCATCAGCAAGGCCGCCCTCCTTGCGGGCAAGCATGTGCTGGTCGAGAAGCCGATGGCGATGACGCTGGAGGAGGCTCGGGACATCCTCGAGGTCGCTCGCACCAGCCCCGGCATCCTCGTCTGCGCGCCCCACGTCGTCCTCAGCCCCACCTACCAGGATATGTGGCGCTACATCCACCGCGGTGATCTTGGCGAAATCCACCTTGCCCGCGGCATGTACGGCTGGGCCGGACCGTGGTGGGGACCCTTCTTCTATGAAAAGGGGGGTGGGGCGATGTTCGATCTCGGCGTCTACAACGTCACGACGCTGACCGGCCTGCTTGGCCCGGCCAAACGTGTGATGGCGATGAGCGGCATCGCGATTCCCGAGCGGGAAGTGGACGGCCGGATGATGAAGGTGGAAACCCACGACAACGCCCACCTGCTGCTCGATTTCGGAGACCAGTGCTACGCCTCGATTATGACCGGGTTCACCATGCAGGCCTATCATCCTGACGTGCCCGGCATCGAAATCTACGGCTCGAAAGGCACGATCCAGATGCAGGGCGAGGACTGGTTGCCGCGCGGGTTCAAGCTCTACCAGAACACGTCCGGGTACTGGGAAGACCACAACGACGGAGGATGGCACTGGACCGATGGTCTGCGGCATGCAGTGGACTGCATCCAGCAGGGCACCCGGCCGATCGTGCAGCCGGAACATGCCTACCACGTGCTGGAAATCATGCTGAAGTCGATGGAAAGCGGCGACACCGGACGTGCGATCGACATCGAAAGCACCTTCACCCCGCCGACCTTCGACCTGCAGCTGCCGAGCACCGAAAACGCCCATCTCGTTCACGATCGAAGCAGCGCCGAATGAGCTACGCTCCGTCGCCTCGTCCCACCTTCGACCGGACCACGGCGATCCCCTACCACAGCGTCACCCGCTACCTGTGGGGCGATGCCGAGGCGGGCGAGGTGGCCGACTGGATTTACGTTTCCAGCGGTGCCATTCACCAGATCGTCTTCGGACTGGAACCAGGCGGCTGGTTTCGCCACTCCGATGCCTTCCGCACCATCTTTGCGGCTGACGAGCTGTTTTATGTCCTGTCTGGCACGATGGTCATCGCCAATCCCGAGACCGGCGAGGTTCACCGCGTGGCCGCGGGCGGGGCTGCCTTTTTCCGGCGCGATACCTGGCACCACGTGTTCAACGGGGGCCTGGAGGAACTTCGGGTGCTCGAAGTCTTTGCGCCACCGCCCTCGACCGGTACCTCCGGCACGTACGCCCAGTCGAAGCCGAACCTGGCGCACAGCCGCTATGTCCGTGATGACCTGCTGGGCCGCTGGCCAATGGAGCGCGACAGGATCGGCGCGGAAAACACCATCCACCCGTTGTCTGACACCGACCTGCTCTGGCGCTATGAAGGAACGTCTCACCGGACACTGGTCGGGCTCTATGCCTCAACCGAGCACCTGACGACGGGAAAAATCATCCTCCAACCCGGTCACCAGACGGAATTCCACGCCCACGGGGGTGATGAGTCACTCCTCGTCACATCGGGCACGGTCTTCCTACAGGGACTCGATCCGTCCGGGTCGACCTGGCTGGAACTGGGGCAGCACGACGGCGGGTACATTCCGCAAGGGGTATCCCACCGGTACTGGAACCGTTCGTCTTCACCAGCAGAAATCGTCTTCGCCGTCGCGCCGGGGTACCTGCCATGAGCGACTGGGCGATCGGGATCGA
>JAEZJB010000295.1 GCA_023415845.1 Chloroflexota bacterium
ATGCCGGCAATCGCGCGAACATCGGTCCCTGGGGAGTGCTCGCCGACGAATACACCTTCGTCGAAAAGGTCAACCTCCTGGCTGGCGCCCTCGATATGTTCGCGGTCATGTACCCGCAGCTTCAGGAGATCGATTTCCGGACCGACGTGCCGGTGCTTGAAGTCCCTGTCTACGTCATGTTGGGCGAAGCCGAGCTCGCCGGCCGGGCAATCCTCGCCCGAGAGTGGTTCGACCTGCTCCAGGCTCCCCACAAGGAATTGCTGGTGATCGAGAAAGCCGGTCACTCGACCGCGCTCGAAGGCGTCATCGAGTTTCACGACCTGCTGGTCAATGAGATTCTGCCCACCACCTATCCCCCTGGTCGTGGTTGACACCATCGTCCCGCTCGCCAGGTGATCTCCCGGGACTCCGCGACATCCATCACGAGCCAGCCCCAAAACGAAACCCGGCCCGGAGGTAAGTCCCTCCGGGCCGGGCGTTCACACCGCTGTTGGCAGCAATCTACGCCAGCGTGCGGCCGCTCCGTGCCGACTTCGCCGCGTCGTAGACATCCTGGTGCGCCTGCACGAACTGGGCCAGGCCCATCGCCTCCAGCTGCGCCAGGTAGTTCTCCCACTCCGCCTCGATATCGATCTGGCCGGTCGCGCCCCGGGCAAACGTTTCGTCCACCAGCGCCTCGATCGTCGGCGTGACCTCGGCCACGAACTGGGCCTGGTCCTCCGAGAAGTAGAGCGGTGGCAACGCCATGTCGTCCGGCTGCTTGTACGGCAGGTAATTCTCGTTCGTCTGGTTGAACAGAATCACTTCGATGTCGGTGTCGGCAATTTCCTGCGGCACATACTGGCCAAGCCGGTAATTGTTCGACCGGAACGACGGGCCAAGCTGCGACCAGTGGGCATTCTGCAACGGCACGTTCGCGATATCGGTGATCGACCGCCAGATCGCCTGCTCGCCGTTGATCCCGAGGTCACCCTCGTTCGCCCAGTCCCAGTCACGACCCTTCACGCCATGAATCGAGCGGGTGGTCGCTTCGATGTGACCCAGCGCATCACCCCACTTGAAGGCCAGTTCCGGATCAGACGCATTGTTGGTGATGATGAAGTTGCCGTTCGAGGACGACGCGTACGGGTTGAACCCGGCAAATCGCACGCCACCCGGACCTTCGAGCGGTGCCAGGGTGGTGTATTCCGCCCACAGGCCAACGCCCTCGGGATCATAGGAGCTGAACTCGCCAAACCAGCCGGCCGGCACCGACCCGATCCGGGCCGTATCCGTTCCTTCGCCATCACCGATGGCCCGCAGTTGGTCACGGTCGCGCGTGAACATCTCCGGATCGAGCAACCCCTCGGCCGAGAGGGAAGCGAGGAACTTGATCCCTTCTTTCCACTCGTCCTGCGCGTAGATCGGCGTCACCTGACCATCACGCACGATCAGGCGCAGCTTGTTGCCCGGGTGATAGATGAACGAGTTCATGAAGTACTCGTCCGGATTACCGTGCCAGATCACCGACGAACCGGTCAGCGGCAGTTCGTCCGCCGAACCCGTGCCATTGGGATCACCGGCCAGGAACTGGCGCAGGACCTCGGCATACGCATCGGTGGTCGTCGGGGTCTCGAGGCCGAGCCCATCCATCCATGCTTGGTTGATCCACAGCTTCTGCGACATCGAGCAGTGGAAGCAGTCATTGATCTGCGGCAGGGCGTAGATCTTGCCATCCGAAGCGGTGGCCGCGATCTGGGCGGAGGGATATTCCGCCCATGCCCGCTTGGTGAACACCCCATGCGCTTCCACCAGGTCGTTGAGCGCCAGGAAGACCCCCTGCTGGCCATAGATCTGGGTCAGGGTCGGGGATGTATTGAACCCCATGATGATGTCCGGATAGTCACCGCTGGCCAGGCGCAGGCTCAACGATGCGTCACGCTCGGCCTGGGTGGAACCAGGCACGATCTCCCACTCGATGTGGACCCCGGTCTGCTCTTCGAGCCACTGGGTGAACTCGTTGGTCGCAAAATCCTCGACCGAGGCGTTCGAGGGCGCCAGCACCCGCAACGTCGCACCATCGTCGGAAAGCCGCGGCACGGTCGCCATCGGTTCGTTCACGGTCGGGTCGACCATCGCCCCGGCCGATGCCTCGGGTGATGCATCCTGGGCACCGGCCCCAAACTGCATCCCCAACCCGGCGGCCGCGCCTGCCACGGCCGCCCCCTGCACCATCTGGCGCCGCGTAATCCGGGCCCGCCGGGCACTGGCGACGCGGGACACCTCGTCGCAATCCACGCACCCAAATAGTTCGTTCTCGTGCTCATCGAACGTGGTCATACCGATACTCCTGCGTGAACGATGACGTCTGCCGAAGTGACCCCAAACCCGAACTTCACCTGTGCCCTGTCGGTCGAGTCCCGTAAGGTCCGGCAGTCGGCCCAACCCGGTTGGCAACACGACCGCTCACCTTGTGGGGAGTCCCTGATCGGATACTGTATACAGTTAGGTTCGTTGCACGAACGGTAAAATGCGCCGTGACCAGTGTCAAGGGGTGCCTCCCGTCAACCGAATCCGGCGCTCCACCCGTTTCCGCCATCTTCTCCTGCCTGCGCTCCCCGGGTTCTCCCCGCTACCCGAAAGACGCTCCATGCTTACCCCGACCGTTATTACCCCCGACCCCCTTCAAGTGCTCGCGTCAACCGCCGAGGTCGTCTCCGCAATGACGTCGGTGGAGATCGACCAGCAGGCCATCGTGCAACTGGCTGGCCAGATCCTGGGCCACCATGTCCCACCTCCGGTCTGGGACAGCGAAACCCACTTCACCACCACCGGCCCCGCCGCCATCGAACAGGTCGCTGGCTGGACCTTTGCCCTTGATGCCCTCAATTTCTGCTTCTGGGCCCAGGGCGACGATCCCAACCATCGCTGGCGAATCTCCTCGGGTGGTGAAGTCCACGACGGCTACATGGCACTCGCCATCGCCTTGCGCGACGCGGCCCGCTCCGGCATCCCGGTCTGGAGTCCCGTCTGGATGGCAGAGGTCACCAGCGCCGACCTCCGGCGCCTCTTCATGCCCGTCCCCGGGTCGGACACCATCCCCTTGCTGGCAACCCGAGTCGATCACCTCAACGAGCTTGGCCACGCCATGCTCCGGGCCTTTCCCGGTCACCGGCCATTCAGCGACCTGATCGCCGCGGCCGGCAACTCCGCACCCCGAATTGCTGGCCTCGCCATCGCGCTCGCCCGGTCATTCGATGATGTCGCGACCTGGACCTCCCCCCTCGACGGCGCATCCCATCTGGTGCGTTTCCACAAGCGCGCCCAGATCCTCGCCTCCGATCTGGCGGGCGCCCTCGCCCCACATGGTCTGACCCTGACCGAACGAGACCAGCTCACCGCGTTCGCCGATTACAAGGTGCCGCAGGTGCTTCGCCAGCTCGGCATCCTCCGGTACACGCCGGATCTTGCCGACCGCATCCATCGCTTCGACCGCCTCGCTCCTGGCAGTCGCGAAGAGGTCGAAATTCGTGCCGCCACCATCTGGGCCTGCGAATGGCTCCGCCAGGCGCTTTCCGGGGCCACCACCCCCTACACCGCTTCGGACGTCGACTGGCTGCTCTGGAACCAGGGGCAATCCCTCCCTTCCGGTTCCGAGCCCTACCACCGCACGGTGACACCCTTCTATTGAGGAACTCTCCGGTGATGACCGAGGGGAACGATGTTGTCACAGCCTTTTCCGGTCGTGTGACCGGTGCCGTGTATTAACACGTAAGAAGATGGAGAGAAAACCGTCTTAACCGTAGGGGCGTGGAAACTGTGGATAACCCCGAAAATGGTGATTCCCACGCACGAAACTTCCCCATCGTCACCTGGGGAAAACTGGCTGGTAACTCCTGAGTTGTTCTTTGCCACCGGAAACACACCTGTGCCAATCCCCGTCGGCCAGTCCCAACTCTCCCCAGTTCTCCCGCCCATTTTCCACGAGATATCCCACCCGGTTTTCCACGTTGTCCACAATCCCCAAAAGTTATCCACATCTTTGACAGGAGTTTCCACAGTTGTACGTTCACCCTTGACAACCTGGCAACCCGGTGTCGTTTTAGTGTCACGAGCCAGAAAACCCCATGGATATGGGAAAAATGCCCATAACTCCCCTGTTGGACGGTGTTCGCTGGTCACAACTGGCGGCATACTGTCACCAGCGTTGTCATCCGCTCCAGGAGCCGTTCCTCATGACCCAGTCCACACCCGCCACCGATACGCCCAACTGCCATGCCCCTCAGTCGCCCCTCGATGCCGGGGAGTTCCAGGGCCACTCCTACCATCAGGACAAGGCGAAGATCACCGCCCGCCTCAAACGCATCGAGGGCCAGGTGCGTGGCATCTCGCGGATGGTCGATGAGGAGCAGTACTGCATCGATATCCTCACGCAGATCTCGGCCGTCACGGCCTCCCTGCGATCGGTGGGCATGCTGGTGCTGGAAGATCACATTCGGGGCTGTGTGATGAATGTCGATCCCGACCGCCGCGAAGACACGCTGGTCGAGCTGAACCAGGCCATCGAGCGATTTGTCCGCAGCGTCGGTAATTAGTGCGCTCGGCGAACTTGATCCGTAATATGACGGATTTTTTGTTTCCAACGTTGAATTTGCCTGAAGCAGGCCGTACCGTGAGGTCATGCAGCGGAAGCGTTCACGCGCGCTGCCCGGGACAGGTCCACCGGTCTGGTGGCGGGTCTGCCATCGTCGCGAAGCTTAGGGGTAGGCACTAGCGAACGAATGGTCAAGGGTCAGGTGCGCACGCTTGTCGCCTGTGGAAGTTCCAGAGCCTCGGCGCATCACAACGTTCGATTCATCACACCTTTGGTTGGCACCTTCCATTGCTGGGGATGATGAGGTGGTGATCGGGAAACCGAACCTCCTTGGTCTGTTGTGCTTCCAATCTGGTCCGTGGAACGCGGAGAAGGAATGGCACCATGATGATTCCAGCCTATATGCAACCGGTGGCGTATCACCGCGATCATGCCTATCGACTCCTGCTCCAGAACGAGGCTGGCGCCTGGTTCCTCTGGCAGGGTGATGCGATGAGCAGGCTGCAGGAAATTGATCACACTCTGGCGCGCTGGATCTACGAGCGCCCGGAAATCTATCCAATGCCAGGCCCGGCAATGTGGTTCGACGTGTCGGACCTCCCCGTAGCCGATCCTGGCCTCCACACCATCGTGGGTGATTGATCGCGAAATCCTGCCATTTCCAACTCAGGACCAGTGAGCACCGGCCGGGGGAAGTCAACCCGGCCGGTATGCTGTGTCCCTGGCGTGAAAGGTGCCGTCACCGACGGTGCGGCAGGGAGTGGGAGCGGCGTGCGAATCGTTACCTGGAACTGCAAAGGGGGATTTGCCCGCAAGCTGCCGATGGTCCAGTCACTCACCTCCGATCTCCTGGTCCTCCAGGAAGTCTCGCTCCGCCACTGCGAGCAGTTGGACTGGGGACCGTTTCTCTGGACCGGCCGGGGACATCGCGGGGTGGCCGTCATCTCCTGCACGGGACGCCCGATTCATATGGACCCGTCGTTCGATCCCCAGTTAGCGCATTTTCTGCCCGTAGTCACCGATGGAGTCCATGTGCTGGCCTGCTGGGCGTCGGTGCTGACCCCAACTGTGCGCTACGTGCGCCTGCTTCACAGGGCGCTGGACCACTACGCCGCCTTCGTCAACCACACCCCCGGCATCCTGCTTGGCGATCTCAACAGCTCCACCGTCTTCGACACCAAACACAGTCACCTGAGTCACACCCTGCTGGTCGAGCGCCTCTCCAATCAGGGCTATGCGAGCCTCTGGCATCATCAGCAGGGCGAACGGCACGGCGAGGAATCGCGCCCCACCTTCTACATGTACCGCCGCTCGGAACGCACCTGGCATCTCGACTACGTCTTCCTGAC
>JAEZJB010000349.1 GCA_023415845.1 Chloroflexota bacterium
TTGGACCTCACGGATCAGCTGACCGTGTTCGAAGACGACGGGGAGCACGACGACGACCTGCCCGGAGTGCCCGGCCGCGACAACCTCATCCGACGAGCACTGGATGCATTTCGTGCAATACATCCGGACTCTGCGCCACTCGGCTGGACGATCGATAAGCGAATTCCCGCTGCCGCTGGTCTCGGCGGAGCCAGTTCCAATGCGGCGGCGGCATTGCTTGCGGCCAACTCGCTAGCTGATACCCCGTTACCGAGCGGCACCCTGCACAGGCTGGCGGCGAGCCTGGGGAGCGATATTCCGTTCTTCCTCAACGGGCCAGCCGGCCTGGCCTCGGGCCGAGGTACCGAGATCGCGCCGCTGCCTCCCATTCACGGGTGGCTGGTGATTGTGGTGCCGGAGAGAGAAACGGCGGCCAAGACCGCGTCCATGTACGGGAAGCTCATCACCTCCGACTTCAGCGATGGCGCGGCCGTTGCGGCGTCAGCGGCTGCCATTCGGAATGGTGGAGGCGTTGAGTCCCTTCACCTGCACAACTCCTTCACGCGAGCCGCACGAGCTCAATGGCCTGAGGTCGACAGGGTTCTTTCGCTATTCCCTCAATTGGGAATCGAGCGACATGGCCTGAGCGGAGCAGGTCCGTCAACCTATGCACTTCTGAAGGACAGGAATGAAGCCGAACTTCTCGAGCGGCGCCTTCGGAGTCATCTCTCCGATTCGACACTAACGATTGTGACCAGTTTTCGCCAGACTCCGCTGATGGTCGAGGAGATCTCGCCGGGTGGCTAACGGACCAGGCACCGATCAAACTCCGCGATTCAGTCGGCGAACGCTCGCCGCGATGACGGCGGCAGGTGCACTTGGTGGTGGAATCTGGACGGTTGGACTGACCGCGATCCATCGCAGTGCGGAGCGAGACCTGACGATAGTTGGCAGCGACACATGGCAGGTGGCACTGCTGGAGTCGGGCACGGACCGCATCCTGTTCCTGATCGGAACGGTCGATCCGTCGCAGTACGAAACCGAGAAGCAGGCAGGAGAGAACCTCGACGAGGCCATCCGTAAGATTCTCTCCAGTTTCCGGTGGCACGTCGATCTGGTGGTTGCGACGGGTTCGATGGTGACGTTGATCGATCGTGATCGACATTCCCTCAGAGATGCAGTCTGGATTCAGGTGGACGCGGAGCCGACACAACCCGACCTGACATGGCGCCGGGGATTGCGCCAACACCTTGAGGTGCGATTCAGTGGGGGTAAGGTGATACTGCAGCGCGTGCCACAACATGAGTGGTCGCAAGCAGAAGCGTCCGCCGCGTTATGGGTCGGCACCATCGACATTGGCAGCATGGTGGTGACGATCGCGGACGATCTGGTGACAGCAGCGAACTCGGCGAGAGCCGGATCGGAAATGCTGATGGCACCTGCGGGAGACATTGGCGTGGCACTCAGCCTGGTGCCCGATGCGTCTTTCGTGACGAACGGCTACGGTCTCACGACACCCTCGGTCGTACCGGAAGCGGCCAGTGGCTACCTGGTGCGGACGTTTCCGGATGATTCGGCGCGGCTAGGATTTCGCGACGATGAGATTTCGCTGCCAGACTGGGCACAACCGCTGAAGAACCTTGCGCGCTGACGATCACTCATCGGAGGTGGATTTCTGGTCCGTGCGTAGCCAGTCTCGCACGACATCCTGATCGCCGGCCGCAGGCTTGCGCAGCGAGTCGGAGCGCTGCCCGCGACCGCTGCGACGGGGTGTGGTGGTGTTACTGGACGTGACGGTGGTGGGCCAGGTTCGCGTCCAGCCAGATTGCAGTTCTTCCAGCGTTGAGGGAACTGGTTCTTCCCAGTGACGAACTTCCTTGACCCGAATCGGTGACGCCTGCTCGGCCGGTGCCGGTTCGGGCACTGACTGCTCGGGTGCCTCCGCCACCGAATGGGCAACTGGTTGGGTGGCAACCCTTGCGCGAGTCGGTGCCACTGCGGCGGGAGCGACCGACGGCACGAGAATTTCTTCTTCGGGCAAGTCACGCTCCCGTACGATCATGCCGAAGAAAATACCGAGCGTCACCGCCCCTGTCACCGCCAGAAGCACCCAGTCGAAGCCGAGCGAGAGGGCACGCGACAGGTAGCCTTCCCGGATGATGCGTGGGTAGACACCCTCGTAGAGGTCGTCGGCAACGTACTGAATCATTACGCCGAGAAAAACGACCGCGTTCAGCAGACCAAGCAGTCCACCGAACATCCGGCCGCCTGGGTCTGGCCGGTGGCTGAACGAGGCGGCCGCGCCGTACCCGATCAGGGCGGTAATCAAGACGATCACCGTCATCGCGGTGATGAAGCGCGCGACGTCACGATCGATGCCCGTGATATCGCCGAGCCAGTTGCCCCACATGCCCGCCCATTGCTGTGCCACGAGAATGCCGAGCAGGAGCCCTGCCGAGGTGCAGACTTCGCGAACTCCGCCGCGGTACATACCGAGCGGGATGACAGATATCAGGATGATGGCGAGCAGCGCGTCGAGCGCGAGGGACTGAACCATAGCAGGCCTACTTTATCACACTGTCCGTACACTCCTCACCAACACCTTCGGTGGCGATCCGGTGCAGCGCATTGAGGGGGATATCGACCCAGTCGGGACGGTTGTCCATCTCGTAGCGCATCTCGTAGAGCGCCTTCTCGATCATGTAGGGGCGAAGGGTGGCCATGAA
>JAEZJB010000131.1 GCA_023415845.1 Chloroflexota bacterium
TATGCGGGTGGCAATGCGCCCGATATCACCGTCAATCAGTCGAACTGGGTGATTCCTGGTGCGTCGCGCGGGATGTTCCTCGACCTGAATCCGTACTACGAGCGCGACGAGATTGACCGCAGTGACCTGTGGTACGACATGAGCCGCGAATGGGAATACGAAGGTGGGCTCTACGGCGGATTGCTCTACGCCACCGGCCAGGCGCTCTACTATAACAAGGGCATTCTTGAGGCGGCCGGGGAGCCGGTGCCAGGCGCCGACTGGAACTGGGATGACCTGCTGGAGTCGGCCCGGCGACTGACCAACGAGGCCGAGAACCAGTACGGCATCATGTTCTCCGACCCCAACCCGCCGTACTGGAGTTGTGCCTTCATCCATGCCAACGGTGGCACGGTGCTGAACGATGCCTACGACGAATGCACCCTCAACTCGCCAGAGACCCGGGAAGCGCTGCAATGGATCGTCGACCTGACGTTCACCCACAAGGTCGCCCCGATCCTGGTCCAGGAAGACGGGACCGAGGACCCGTTTGTGGCGGGCAGGATCGCCTACTACTTCGGCGGCACCTGGAATGAGTCGGCGATTCGGGCGTCGGGCATCGACTGGGATTTCCTGCCGATGCCGGCCCATCCCGCCACCGGCAACCGCTCGGTGCAAAACGGTTCCAATGCCTGGTCCATCCTCAGCACGACCGCCAATCCCGATGCGGCCTGGGAAGTGATGAAGTACATCGGAGGCGCCAATGGTGCGCAGGCGGTTATGGGGGCGGGGATTCCAGGCTACACCTCGGTGATCGAGAGCGAAGAGTTCCTGGCCCTGCACCAACCGCAGGATATTGGCATCCCCCTCAAGGATTTCCAGGAAGTCGGGCACGACTACTACCCCACGGAGGACGCCGGTGAGTGGTGGGCGGCCGTGGTGCAGGAACTGGGCCCGATGTGGACCGGCGAGGATACGGTCGAGAACGCTACCCAGCGGGCGACCGATGCTGTCAACGACATCTTCTCGCGGCGCGGCATGCTCTGATCGGGCTTGCCGCTGGCGCCAACTCGGCGCAAGCCTGGGCAGGGAAGTCACGGGGTTGAGCGGTTGATGGACGAGATTCGCTTTGGCGTGATTGGCCTCCGGCGTGGGGAGAGCTTCGTGCGGGCCGCCAACGCGGTTGGCGGGGCCCGGGTCGTGGCGCTGCACGATATCGATGCTGTCCGGGTCGGTGAGGTGGCGGATCGGATTGGGGCGATACCGTACACCGATCTCGACGCGTTCTTCACAGCCGACTTCGACGTGGTGGTGGTGGCCTCGCCGCTGCCGTTCCACGCGGCCCAGGCCATCGCCGCGCTCGAGGTGGGCAAGCATGTGCTCTCCGAGGTCCTGCCCTGCCTCACCGTAGTCGAGGCGCAGGCGCTGGTGGTGGCAGTCAGGCAGAGTGGTTGCCAGTACATGCTGGCCGAGAACTGCAACTACTACGACGAGATCGAGATCGTTCGCCGCCTGCACCAGCAGGGACGGTTCGGGCGGATCTACTACGCCGAAGGCGACTACATTCACGACTGTGACGGATTGTGGATTGGGTCCGACGGCGAGCTGACCTGGCGGGGGCGTGGCCTGCTGGGCGTCTACGGCACGCATGGGCTTGGCCCTGTGCTGGCGATCACGGGCGATCGGGTCGCCACCGTCCGTTGCAGCACGATCCCGGCCGGTGTCGTGCTGCCGGACGTACCGATTCCCACGATGCACCTCCTGGAGATGACGACCGATAGCGGGATGGTGGTGCGCACGCGGGTTGATCCGGTTTCGCCCCGACCTCACCCAACGACGACGTATTTCACGATTCAGGGTACCGACGGCAGCTACGAGTCGGCCCGCTCGGCGCAGGACACCGGCCGGATCTGGCTGCGCGACCGCCATGGTCCGCCTGGCGTGAGCAGCCACGAGCCATGGCACCCCATAAACGACCTGGCCCCGGAAATCATTCCCGATCGCCTTACCGGGGAAGCCGTCGAGGTCGGTCATGGCACATCCGAATACTGGCTGCTGCGGGAGTTTTGCGCGGCGTTGCGGGCGGGCATCCCGATGCCAATCGACATCTACGCGGCCATGGACATGACCCTGCCGTGCATCCTCGCGCGCGAGTCGGCCGAGTGCGGCGGTGCTGTGATGGCGGTGCCAGACAGTCGCGCCTGGTGAGCCGAACCCGCACCGGTGCTGCGCGCAACGCGCCGCCCGCCGTGTTGGTGCAATGCGCATCTGGCATTCGGGCAGATGGCATCTTGACAGGCGGGTGTGGTGTTTCTAGCATGAAACACAGTTTCACGATCAAACGCCGGGGACCATGTCTACCGTTCGACGTCACTGGCCGCAATCGCTCGGGATCCGCAGGAGTGGTGCATCACGGGGTCAGGCTTATCGCCCATGGGGATGAGTCGGGCCTTGCCGCTTCCGGATGCTGATTGCCGCCGTTGTCTCACGAAGCCTGATTCATGAATGCCGGGGCACGCTCGGGCGTCATTCACATTCAGGTTTGTTCATTGATCGACATTCCACGGGATTGCCCCCGACGGCGTGAGAGGAGGAGATCCGTCGCACCAGGGACCTGTTCGTTTTGCCAAACGTTCCCGATTTCCAGGTGAAGGAGTGCATCACATGGTTTCACGCATGTCTCGAGTTTCCCGCCGCACCATCAACAAAGGCATCGCCGGCGCGTCCGCAGCCGCACTGGCCGGGGGCGTATCCGTGCGCGCTGCCGGTGCGCAGGACAAGCAGGATGTCCGCATCGCGACCTATACGATCAGCGAAGCGTGGGACGCCTCGATCCAGGAATTGATCGACGGCTTCAACGCCCAGAGCGAGACGACCAACGCCATCCTCGAATTCCGCCCCGCCGATCAGTACTGGGACAAGATCCAGACCGAGTTTGCCGGTGGCAACGCCCCGGACATCACGCTCAACCAGATCGACTGGCTGGTGCCGGGCGCCTCTCGCGGCATGTTCGTTGACCTCAAGCCCTTCTACGAGCGCGACCAGGTCGACCTCAGCGGGCTCTGGTACGACATGGAGCAGGAGTGGGGCTGGGAAGGCGGCATGTATGGCGCCCTGCTCTACGCCGGCGGTCAGGCCCTTTACGTGAACAAGGACCTGTTGGCTGCGGCTGGTGAAGAGCTGCCGGCGGCCGGCTGGACCTGGGATGATCTGCTGGCCTCGGCCCAGAATTTGACCGATGAAGCCAACGGGGTGTACGGCGTGACCCTGTCGCTCCCGAACCCGCCGTACTGGGGGTGCGCGTTTATCCAGGGCGCAGGTGGCTCGGTGCTGAACGACGCGCGCGATGAATGCACCATCAACAGTCCGGAGGCACAAGCTGCCCTCCAGTGGCTGGTGGATCTGACCTTCACCCACAAGGTCGCCCCGATCATGGTGCAGGAGGATGGTGCCGAGAATCCGTTCGTGGCGGGCAGGATCGCCTACTACTTCGGCGGCACCTGGG
>JAEZJB010000151.1 GCA_023415845.1 Chloroflexota bacterium
GCGCGTGGCCATGTTCCACACGAACTCGCCGGTCGCCTCGGCGTTGACGAGGCTGTCCTTGCGGCCATTCGACGAGAACGCGATCATCGGCGGGGAGTCACCAACCGCGTTGAAGAAGCTGTACGGCGCCAGGTTGGGAATGCCCTCTGAGCTCACGGTCGAAATCCACCCAATCGGGCGCGGGGCCACGAGCGCCTTGAACGGATCGTGCGCCAATCCGTGCCCGTCGCCTGGTTCGTAGAAATGGAAGTCTGTCATGGTCAGGGGGCTCTCCGACAATCGCGCGTGGCAACAGGACGGTCGTGCCGTGTCCCACGACGCAGCCGCTGGCCTTCAGGGTACGCGAAAGTGACCCGCGCCAGCGTCGTCATCCCTGCTCCCTAACCCGGTCAGCGACGCACGCGATACCGCAGGTGCAGCACCCTGCTCCCCTGCACCTCCTCTTCCGGCCCGTCAAGCAGGTGTTGCGCGTGCAGCGACCCGAAGTAGCGTTTACCCGAACCGAACACCACCGGCGCCACATCCATCCGCACCTCATCGACCAGCCCCGCCGCAAACACCTGGCCCCCGACATCGCCAGCAGACACCCCGACGACCCGGTCCCTGGCCAGCTCCTGCGCCCTCGCCACGGCCGCCTCGATCCCCTCAACGAAGGAGAACGGCGCGTCAGGATCCCAGCCCTCGGGCTGTCCCCGGTGGGTCACCACCACCACGTGCGGAACGCCGCCCGGCGGGGTCCCGTCCCAGCCGTCCGTCAGGTCGAACACGTGGCGACCCACAATCGTCGCCCCGATCTGGTCCCAGTACGGCCGGATGTAGTCGTACGACGCCTGCGACACATTCAGGGCGCCACTGTCGTCCAACGGCACATCCCCACTCACCAGCCACTCGAACAATGGTCCGGGATCGTCGGCATCATCCGCAATGAACCCGTCCACCGACACCGAGGCATACATCACAACCCTGCCCACCGGAATCTCCTCCTCGCTCCGCAGGTTCTAGCTGAACCGCTCGGTCAGGTGCACCGTCACGCCGTCACCCGCCTGCTTGCCGATCTTCTTCCGCAGCGGCGCCTTCACCGGCACCATCTGCACCCCATCGCCCCACGGCATGATCGTCGCGGCAAACGGCTCGCCATCGATCGTGCCGCCCACCTTCACGGCCTTCCGCGTCCCCAGCACGTCAACCACCCCCGGCAACGGCAGAATCGTCCAGCCTCCAATCGACTGGTCGGTCTCCAGCACCCCGGTCATCGTGAACTCGATCGACTGCGGAAATGAATCAGCACCGGACACGCACACCTCCCTGCGGCGAATACCAAACGGTCACAACACCCGACAGCATCCCACAGCCCCCTCCCGCCGCACTTCCTCCCGGTTGCGCCGTTTGCCGGCACAGGGAAACGCAAGGCCGATTGTCTCAATACGAATTTCCCGTAACCTGGCGGGATCTGCTCCGCTCGATGCGTACGAAAGGTAGCGGCAACCCGGCCCGCGCCCGATCGACCATGGGAGAGGTGCGCCAGGCGCTCCCGCCACATCAACCCAGCGATCATTCCGCACGAAGTCGCACAAATTCCGCACAAAATACGGCCCAAAACCCCCATCAAATCAACGATTGCGGAATTAATGAATTTGTGAATTACTGCGGACGGACTCCTGGCACCGCGACCAACTACCCAACCACGAATGCGGACACTCCCCTGCCGTCCACCTCGCTACCATGCAGGTAACACCTGCATCCGAGCGCCACCGTTCCAGGAGACCATTCCATGACCACTGATACGTCCCGCACCGCCATCGACGAACTCGTCATCCTCTTCGACCACGTCCTCGAAGAACACGGCTTCGGCTGGGACCACTGGCATTCGATTCTCTGGAACCTCCACAACGTCACCCCCGACCAGTGGACCGAACTCCCGTCCGGCGGTGGCCGCACCATCCGCGAACTCGTCACCCACCTCGGGGCCACCTTCCTCGTCTATGCCGATCGCACCTTTGGTGATGGCGCGCGTGAATGGGGCGACCGCATCATCGACGGCATGGGACCTGGTGAAACACCGGAAGAAACCATCGCCTGGCTCCGACGGTCCCACGCCCATCTCCGCAGTCGCCTCGCAGCACTCACCGACGACGAACTCGGGGTGATCCGCAAGGCGCCCTGGGGTGACGAATACGAAACTCGCCGCCTCATCGAGCTGATGATCCAGCACCCCATCTATCACACCGGCGAAATCAATCACATCCGCGCCCTGCTCCAGGGCAACGACGACTGGGAGCACCAGGACATGGGCCGCGACGAACCGGTGGCCGATCCGGCCCCAACAACCTGAGTGATCACCGCATTGGAGCCATCACCCTGTCTCCGGCGCCAGCAGATGCATCAACAACCGAGCCTCCGATCACCTGGCTGGGCGATCGGAGGCTCGGAAACGGCGGGTGAATGTATGCGGAAATCAGTCCAGCGGCAACGGTTCGCCTGTTTCCAGCATCGTCTTCAGGCTGGAGAGCAATGGCAGCCATCCACCCGAAACAGCCTCCAGTATCAGGCTCCCCGGCTCGAACCCGTCATGAACCACCGTCAGTTTGACCACCTCACCCACTGGCTCGATCTCGAAAGTGACCCTGGAAAGCGGTTCGGCCGCCGCCGTCGCGTTCCATTCCGGGGTGTCGCCATGTTTCGCCAGGAACTCGTCCGTCAGAGCATGCCAGGTAAAGGACAACCGGTGCGGCCGATCGGCTTCCAGCACCTGCTGGTCCTCCCGGGCCATCACCACATCGCCCAACCGCCAGGCAATCGCCGAACCCGGTTGCCAGTCCGTCTCGAAGGTCACGCCCCAGTACTGGCTGGTAAAGGCAGGATCGGTCAGCGCCTGCCAGAGTTGGTCCGGCGTTGCCCGAATGTAGGTGGTGTAAACGAACGTGTTCTCCATCGCATGCTGCTCCAGGGCGTCCTTCAGGGTGGCCAGCGCGGTGGCACGCTGGCGGTCGAACTGCGTCATCCACCGCTCGGCGATGGCGTTGATCGGCACCGGATTCAGGTAATGCAGCTTCTCCCGGCCCTGCATCCGCGTACTGACCAGGTTGGCGCGCTCCAGCACGGCAAGATGCTTGCTCACCGACTGCCGCGTCATCGCCAGGCCTGAACAAAGTTCCTGCAGCGACTGCCCGCTGCGCTGGTTGAGCCGGTCGAGCAGTTCGCGCCGGTGCGGGTCGGCCAGCGCTCGAAACACATCGTCCATCGCCGCCGCTACGCACCTCCCCATTCGATATGCAACCAGATGGCTGCATGACTCATTATGCAACCATCAGGCTGCATGTCAAGATGCCGTCATCAGAAAAGGGCCGTCAATGTCAGCAGCGGTCTCCCCACGACTGGGAAACCCGTCCTCCCCCTGCAACCTGGCTTCGCGTCGATCAGCCAGCGTCCTCATGACCGGGCGACGGCTCCAGCGCGATCCAGGTCTCGGCAAAGGCCAATATCGCCGAACTTCCGAACCAGCCCTCGGGATGATGCACCTCACCCACCGCCGCCGTCCCGTTCACGACAATCGCCGCCCGGGCACAGGGCACGGCGATCACCGAGACCTCGAATCCGGTCGGATAGGTCACCTTCTGGAACACATCGAGCGCATCCCGCCACTCCAGGTCGATGCTGGTCGCCCCCGCCCGGCACGAAATCCGGTGGAAATCCGGCCCCTCATCCACCTCTTCGAAATGGGCCTCACGCACCGGCAGGTCGTCGATGCCGTGACCGTGAATAGGCTCGTAGTCCTTGTAGAAGTTCACCCAAACGTACGTCGCCAGCTCGGGGTTGTCGGCAAAGATGCCCACCGGCGCCGCCTCCCCGAGCCCCGTCGCCTCAGGATCGCACCAGATGATCAATACCCTTCCCGTCCCCGCTGGCGAATACCGGCTGGTCCAGACACTGGCAATCGCAATCACCTCGTCACTCCCCGGCCGGTACAGCACGATCATCGGGTTTTCCCCGGCGATCATCACCCCACGCTGCTCGGCGGGCCAGGCCTGCTCGTCTCCGCCCATCACCTCACTCGACCGTTCCTTCACCTCGGTCTGGCTGTCCGTCTCCCCGCCACCGGCAGCAGCTTCCTCGGCATCACGCATTGGGCTGACCCCTTTCCAGAACGATCAAAATTCGCTTCGCCATCTCGCTCCAGAATATCCTGCCCAACCCCAGGCAGAACTCCGGCAGGAAGGCATCAGTTCGGCATATCCCGGGCCGTGCCGCCTGCGATACGCTTGCAGCCATGAATAGACCGACTGGCGCAGGTCGCCCCGCCCCACTGCTCACCCCCCAGGTCATCTGGTTCCTGGTCTTCACCTTCCTGGCGAACAGCGCCCTCTCGCTGCTCTTTGCCGTCCTGCCCCTTCACGCCGACGAGGTCTCCGGGTGGACCATCGCGGCGGGTCTCACAACCGGCGTCATGATGGCCATCACCGTCCTGGTCGAGCTGGACACCCCGCGCCTGATGTCGGCCTGGGGCTACCGCCGGGTGATGGAACTCGGCGCGGCATTGCTTGCCTTCCCGGCGCTGCTGGTCGTTGCCTGGCCCCACCTCACGATAGTGCTCCTCGCCGCTGCCCTCCGCGGCGCCGGTCTGGCCTTCACGGTTGTGGCCGCCACCGCCCTCTCGGCCCGCCTGTTTCCCGCCGACCGCCGAGCGGAAGGGCTGGGCATCTACGGCCTGGTCGTCAGCATTCCCGCAATGGTGATGTTGCCAGCGGGCCTCTGGTTGGCCGATGCGTTCAATTTCACCCTGGTCGCGATCATCACGGCAGTGTTTGGCGTAGGCTCACTCGCGTGTGGACGCACGCTTCCCACGCTCCATCCGGGCGCGAAACCCACGCACGGCATTGCCGCCGAGTTGCGCGATCCGGGCATCCTGCGGCCAACGATCGTCTTCGGGCTGGCCACCCTCGCCTACGGTGTCGTGACCACCTACCTGGCGCTGGCCATGCCGGAAGATCGCCGCGGCATCGCCGCCATCGCGCTGCTCGTCCAGGCGATCTTCAGCAGTGGAGTTCGCTGGGGGGCCGGACGGCTGGGCGACCGGATTGGCTCCTCCCGCCTGCGCTGGCCGGCGATGCTCTGCACGGCGTACGGGCTGCTGGCGATCGTCTGGATCGATTCCCCGGTGATGGTGATCGGCGGAATGGCCCTGTTTGGCCTTGGTCTCGGTGCGGCCCAGAACAGCTCTCTCGCCA
>JAEZJB010000195.1 GCA_023415845.1 Chloroflexota bacterium
CGTCAGCCGACATGCAGGGGCGCAGTGTCCGCCCGATCCTCGCCGGCCATGACACCCCTGCCGATTGGCCGACCGCGCTCTACTACCGCTACTGGATGCACCTCAAGGACCACGGTGTTCCCGCCCATATCGGCATCCGCACCGAGCGCTACAAGATGATCTACTACTACGGCGAAGCCATCGGCACCTCCGCGTCGCTCGATATCTCCACCGAGCCCGAGTGGGACCTCTTCGACCTCGAGGCCGATCCCCGGGAGCTGCGCAACGTCTATCACGACCGCGAGTACAACGAGGTCGTCACCGAACTCACCGCCGAACTCTTCCGCCTGAAATCCGAGGCGAAGGACGAGTGGGGCCTGACGAAAGACGTCCGTGTCCACATCGAACCCGTTCTGGAAACCACCCCGGTTTGACCGCGTCGTCACCGCGCTTCGCCGGGGCTGTACCTGCCGCTGCTGCTGGGCCGATCCCTGTCGGTCCATTTGGCTGGTACGGCCCGGATCCGCGGCCCGGTACTTCTTCAACCAGGCCAGCCGTGGAGCATCACCTCCGCCGCAACACCGACTTCGCCGCGTGGTACCCGCACATGCCATGCACGCCACCACCCGGCGGCGTCGAGGCGGAACAGAAGAACAATCGCGGGTCGGGCGTGGAGTAGGGATCGAGCCGCACCGCCGGCCGCGTAAACAACTGGCGCAGGTCCTGGCGCCCGGCGTTGATGTCCCCCCCGATGTAGTTGGCGTTGTACGCCTCCATCTGGTCGGAGTTCATCGTCGACCGCGCCAGGACCAACTCCCGGAATCCCGGGGCGAACCGCTCGATCTGCGCTTCGATCCGGTCCGTCATGTCCTCGGTCGATCCGTTCGGCACGTGGCAGTATCCCCATAGCGTGTGCTGTCCATCCGGTGCCCGCGTCGGGTCGAACCGGCTCGGCTGTGATACCAGCACGAAAGGACGTTCAGGATGACCACCATCGCCGACTTCGCGTTCTGCCGCGGCGATCTCGTCCAGCGTTCCCCCCAGGTGCATGGTTCCGGCCTCATGGGCTTCTGGCGCGGTCCATGGCACCGGCCCGGAAAGTGCCCAGTCGACCTTGAACACCCCGGTCCCGTACCGGTAATGATCCAGTTGCCGACGATACATCCCGCCGACCGCATCACCGGCAATTTCGAGGAACTGCCGTGGGGTCGTGTCGAACAGCACCGTCTCGGCCACACCAACCTCGTCCAGGTCAGTGATCGGCGAGTCGGTTCGCAGTTCCCCGCCCAGCTCCTCCAGCCGCCGCACCAGGGCCGACACGATCTCCTGCGACCCACCGCGCGGAATCGGCCACCCCACCAGGTGACCCGTCAGCGCCAGCACCAGCCCGAACGCGGTCGTCGCCGCTTCATCCAGCGGCATGATCGCGTGCGCCGCCAATCCGGCGAACAGTCCCCGCGCCTTGTCCGTCGTGAACCGCTTGCGGGCGAAGAACGTGGCCGGCTGCAGGCCTTCCGCCCCGAACCGGGTCAGCGCGAGGGGATGTCGGGGCAACCGGAAGGGCCCCAGCAGCGTCGGCAGGAGGTAATCGGCGTCCTTCAGCAGCGGCAGCATCATGTCCCGCCAGGCCTGTGCGTCCGCCCCCAGGCCCTCCGCCGTCTCCGTCACCGAGCGGCGCAGCACCGCTGCGGTACCGTCGTCGAAGGGATGCGCCACCGCCACCGGGGGCTCGATCCATTCCACGCCCCGCTCCGCCAGGTTGATGCCGCGGAAGAATGGGGACGCAACCGCCAGTGGATGCACCGCCGAGCAGATGTCATGAATGAATCCGGGCAAGGTCAATTCACCACTGCGACACCCACCCCCGGCAGTGGTGTTCGCTTCATACACCGTCACCTTCCGGCCGGCCTCCGCCAGCGTGATCGCCGCCGCCAGGCCGTTCGGACCCGCCCCGATCACGGCCACCGTCCCCGCTTCACCCCTGACTGCGTCTTGCCCGGCGGGAGCAGCACCGGTCAGCTTGCGGGGCAGCGCCTTCAGCTTGGCCAGTTGGGTCAGGATGAAGCCGTTATGGAACACATTGGTCGCATTGCCCCAGTGCCGATGCTCGTCCAGCACCTCACGGGTCACCGTCGGGGTCGGCGATGCTACCCCCAGCGATCGGGCCAGGTTACTCATTGTTTCCAGCCAGAACGTGTCTTCCCGCTTGTGACCACCCAGCGGCAACCCGATTTCGAACAGGGGGTCACTGGCCCGAAAGATGATGTCGATCGCTGCCTTGCGCACTTCGCCGTCACCGTCCGTCGCCGAGAAGGTAATGATCGCCGCGAACATGTGGCCTTCCGGCGTCTGGAAGGTGAACGATGTCGGCGTCGTTTCGATCACCACCACCCCGGTCGTGAGGCTGGTCCCGGCCGGCATTTCCAGTTCACCGATCGCCAGTTCCCCGGGTTGCAGTCCCGTCAACGGCGCATGGAACGTGTTCTCTCCCGGCCAGAAGTCCCCGTAATGCTCGCGCCAGTGCCTGATCACCTCTTCCGGCGTAGCGGTACTTCCCGGCAGGGCTACCTCGTAATGCTTGGCCCACAGTTGGCCGAACCCGTCCCGGACGTCCTGGAGCTCCCGGTCTTTCGTGACCTCGATGTCCTCGGGCTCGAGAGGATGCTGGCTGGAGGCGTCGTGCGTCGTCATGGGGCGTCTCCTTGTCAGTGGGGTCTTCCGCGTCGCAAATCACAGGAAGCCGTCGCCGCGAGTTCCCTGATACCATACCGCGCAGGTCACCCCGACCTCTCCACCGCTGGCCATTCACGATCAAGAGGACCCTCATGCTGACGGCGAACTACGACGAATTGACGGTTGAGCACCTCTCCACCGCCCTGGGCAAGAAGTGGAGCACCTTTCCCGGGATAATCGGCGCCTTCATTGCCGAAATGGACTTCGCCACCGCCCCCTGCGTCATCGAAGCCCTCCACAAGAGCGTCGATGCCGGGTTCTTTGGCTACCTGCCCGACTCGCTGGAGTTGGCGCTCGCCGAGTCCGTCTCGGCCTGGTACCGCGATCGCTGTGGCTGGGATGTCCCGGCTGCCAACATCCATTCCATGCCGGATGTCCTCAAGGGCCTCGAAATCACGCTCAACCACTACGCCCCGCGGGGTGGCAAGGTCATCGTCCCTACCCCCGCCTACATGCCCTTCCTGATGCTGCCGTCCATGCTCGGTCGCGAACAGATCGAGGTGCCGCTCCTGCGGGAGAACGGCCGCTGGGTCTACGATCTCGATGCGCTTGACGCCGCCTTCCAGGCTGGTGGCGAGGTGCTCATCCTCTGCAACCCGCACAATCCCATCGGTCGCGTGCTCGAGCGCGACGAGATGATCGCCATCTCCGAGATCGTCGAACGCCATGGCGGACGCGTCTTCTCCGACGAGATCCACGCCCCCATCGTCTTCCCGGGCCACACCCATGTGCCATATGCCTCGGTCAACGCTGCCGCGGCCGGGCACACCATCACCGCGATTGCCGCCTCCAAGGCGTGGAATCTCGCTGGCCTCAAGTGCGCCCAGATCGTGATTTCCAACGACGCCGACGCCGAGATCTTCGCCAAGGACGGCTTCTGGGCTGCCCACGGTGCGTCGTCACTCGGAGTCGTCGCCAGCATCGCGGCCTGGACCGAGGGGCAGGCCTGGCTCGACGACGTCATCGCCTACCTGGACGGCAATCGTCAGTTGCTCGCCGATCTCGTCGCCGAGAAGTTGCCGGGAGTCCAGTACATCATGCCGGAAGGCACGTACCTGACCTGGCTCGATTTCTCCAACACCGGCCTCGACGGTGATCTCGCCGAGTTCTTCCGCGACGAAGCCAAAGTCGCCGTCACTGCCGGGGCCGCCTGTGGTGAGGTCGGCAACCGGGCGATCCGCTTCAACATCGCCATGCCCCGACCCATCATGGTCCAGGCCATCGATCAGATGGCGGCGGCCATCGCCACCATCTAGGCGTCGACACCAATCGACGACAAAGGGCCGGGAATGCTCCCGGCCCTTTGTGCTTCGCTGTCAGGATCGGCAGTGGGCCGAGTGCTGGCGAAGATCCATCTCCGATGACCGTGGTGCTTATCCGATCTTCCAGCTGCCCGCACCGGCCAATCGCCAATCACCGGATCGGCTCGTGTTTCCGCCCAAGGCTGCGAAAGTCGCGGCCCGATGTTTGGCTTACACGTCCTGGATGGTACGTCCAACCCGCGATCGCAGCAGGGTGTCCAGCCCGATCAACAGGACTGACCCAGTCACCAGCGTCCAGGCCACGGCCACCAGGCTGGTTCGGTCCGAGAGCACGCCAGCCAGCGATGGAATCGCGGCCGCCCCAACCACTGCGGCACTCACCTGGAACCCGATTGCATGCGTCGAGATACTCTGGCCCAGCCGCCCCGGCGTGAGCGACATCATCGTCGGGAACATTGGAGCCATCGCCAGCCCGAACAACAGCAGTCCCCCCTGATACACAGGTAGCTGATCCCGTGTCATCAGCAGCGCACCGACCAGCAACCCCCACGTGCAGATCTGCATCAATCGGGCCGGCAACAGTCCGCGGGAGAGTGTCGGCAGCACGAGTCGCCCAAAGGCCAGCGCCCCCCAGTAGAGTCCTGCCCAGACGCCTGCCGGTCCGTCCGCCATGCCGAATCGTTCAGTCAGTGAGGTGAACGCCCAAGCCGCCGCCGACGCTTCCAGGCCAGTCATCACGAAAAACATGCCGATCTGGAGCCACACCAGGGGCTGGCGCACCACGAAGCTCACCGGAGCCGACAGCGGCTTCGGCTCGTCCCCATGATGGCCGTCATCGGTCCACTGCTTCACCGTGAATGCAAAGGTGATCGCCATCGCCAGCGTCACGCCCGCCACGATCAGGTATCCGATTCGCCATGAACTCCCGCTCGCCAGCACGCCCGCCATGATGAACGGCCCCACCATCGCGCCAATGCCGAAGAAGGCATGGAGGAGGTTCATCACCGTCACCGAGAAGTGCTCGGCGGCGAACACGTTGAGCGCTGCGTCAATCGCTCCCGAACCGAAGCCGATCAATGCTGCAGCGAGCAGCAGCATCCAGAAACTGGGCGAAATGACGTAGCCGAAGAGGCCGATCGAGACGGCAAACGTGCTGGTGGCAAGCAGGCGTCCGACCCCGAAAGTGTCGATCGCCTTCCCCGCTATCACTCCCGAACTGAAATACCCGGCTCCGGCGGCGAACAGCAGGAAGCCGAGATTGTCCAGCGGCCGGTCAAACGTTTCCCGAATCGACGGCCAGGCCACGCCCAGCACGGCGTCGGGGAAGCCAATCGAGATGAACGCCAGGAAGGCGACGAAGAGCAGGAAGCGCGAGGTGGGGCGGGAAGAACTGGTCACGAGATGGGAGTCCCCATGAATGTCGCGGCGGGAAAGAACCCGAGTTCGTAGGAGAGATCACCACCTTCAGGACTAACTGTACTGTCGCCTGTCTGAACCGGTCCTGCCGAAGCAAAACCGGCCTTTTCCAGCACGCGGATTGCGCCACCATTCGTGGGTGACACCCGGGCGTGCAATGGCCGTCGCTTCATCATCGCCGTGAAAGCCAGCACTGCCCCGGTCGCTATGCCCAGATTCCGACGGTCGGGATGGACCACGAACTCGATTTGGGGCACTTGCCCTGTATCGGTCGCGATGATGC
>JAEZJB010000298.1 GCA_023415845.1 Chloroflexota bacterium
ACCCTTAGCACCACGAAGGCAGCCAGCGCGAGGCATAGCCAGGAGACCAGGTAGTCGCCATCTCGCGGCCATCCGGCTTCAATGAGATCCCTGCCGCCGCTCCAGACCAGCGCTCCGCCCAGCATTCCTGTCCCGACTGCGCGTGGCATGCCATCTTCGTGCTGCCAGAGACAGGCACCCAGTCCGAGCAGACCACCAGCAATCACGGCGAGCGAACACTCCATCACCAGCTTTGTGGCATCGACGGCGTACTCGCTGGCCCACTGCGCTTCGGCAACTTCATGTCCGACGTAGACGGCGAACGATGCCAGGGAACCCGAGAACGCGGCGATCGACCAGGAGTTGGTGACGATTCCAAGCAATGCGATCGACGCGACTGCAGGCAAGGTAGACAGGAAGAGCTGTCGCAGGAGCAGCGGTCCGGAGCCAGGATTGACCTCAAGCCAGCCCGCGAATCCCCCAACACTGACGCCCAGAATTACTGCCATCGCTGCCAGCAGCGGAAAGACAGCCCATTGCGCCGTAAACCTGAATGGTGCCAACATCGTTTGCACTGTGCTCCGCCTTTGTGATGGGTTTCCTGTCTCAATCACAAACGCCCGAACTGAACGGCCGGTGTCGGAGGGGACTGGTTTCGGTTCGACCCGTATACTCCAAAGGTCCTGGCTGGGGACCCGTCGCCAGCCACCGCATCGACCAGGCAGGCTGCGTGAGTACGGATCCACAGGAAAAGCATCGGTTTGGCTCCCGGCTTTCCCGCGAAGACGATGTCTTTATCGGCATCATCGTCTTTCTCGGCGGTATGACCAGTATCGGCACCGAGCTGAGTCTCAGCCGCCTCATCGCCCCGTTTTTCGGTGACTCCACCTTTATCTGGGCCAACGTTATCGGCCTTACCATGACCTTCCTTGCCCTGGGCTATTGGATTGGCGGCAGGCTGGCGGACCGCTACCCTCGGGTCTGGCTCTTCTATTCCATAACCGCTCTCGCCGCCGTCTGGAGCGCCCTCCTGCCCTACCTCGCGCGACCTATCCTGCAGTTTTCGCTCGATGCGTTCGACGACGTTGCCGTGGGCGCATTCTACGGATCGCTCGTCGGTGTTTTGTTGCTGTTGGCAGTCCCGATTACGCTCCTGGGGTTCGTGAGCCCGTATGCCATCCGCCTGCGGATGTCGAGTGTCGATCGTGCCGGCGACATTGCCGGCAAGACCTACGCGCTGGGCACGTTCGGATCGATCGCAGGATCGTTCCTCCCCGTCCTGCTCCTCATTCCTTGGGTTGGCACCAGGCGAACGTTCCTGATTCTTGGATTGCTCCTGTTCATCCCGTCACTCATCGGACTGCTCCGTCAGCGCGCGATGCTGCAGGCCGGGTTTGCCACACTCCTCGCCCTGGCCGTGGGAATTGTCTCCATCGTCAATGCCGGTGGCGCGATCCGTCCTGCACAGGGCGGCACGCTGGTGTATGAAACCGAGTCGGGTGATAACTACATTCAGGTGGTCCAGGACGGAACGACGTTCAAGCTCTCGCTAAACGAAGGACATGCCACCCATTCGATCTACGATCCCACACGCCAGTTGACCCAGGGGCCATGGGACTACTTCATGGTGGCGCCGTTGTTCTATCCACAGGCAGGTCAGGCCACACTCGACTCCGCGTTGCTGATCGGGCTGGCGGGTGGCACAGTCAGCAAGCAGCTCACGCAGGCGTACGGCCCGGTAGCCATTGATGGCGTCGAAATCGATGCCGAGATTGCCCAGGTCGGTCGTGACTGGTTCGACATGAACGAACCGAACCTGAATGTCATCATTGAGGACGGCCGGTACGTGTTGCGGACGTCCGACGAGACGTATGATCTGATCGGCGTCGATGCCTACAAGCAGCCATATATCCCGTTCCAGCTCACGACGCGTGAGTTCTTCCAGGAGGTCTACGATCATCTGGAGCCGGGAGGTGTGGCCGTTATCAATGTCGGCCGAACTGACACGGACTACCGCCTCGTGGACGCAGTGTCGTCGACGATGCGGGACGTCTTCCCCAGCGTCTACCTGATCGATACCGAGCGATACACAAACACGATCGTGATTGCGACCCGGGATGCGACGTCTTTGGAGACGTTTACCGAATCGGTCCGGAATCAGCCCGAAGGCTCTCTGGTGCGACAGGTCGGAGAGGCGAGCATTGCGACGGGCAACCTGCGAGAGGTGACTGAAGTCACGACCGTGTTTACTGACGATCACGCCCCGGTCGAGTGGGTGATCGACCAGATCATTCTGAATGCTGCTCGCGAAGAGGCGTCGGAGAATCCCTAATGTCGAGTGTGTCACCATTGTCTGCAGGTGCGATTCCCCGCCCGCTTCAGTCCCGGCTGCTGGGACATTTGCCCTGGCTGCGCCACGGCCTGACCTATCGCGTCGAAGGGCTCGGCAAGGCCGACGGTAACATTGGCCTGGGTAGCCCACGCGACCAGGAAGATGCCTGGGAAATGCGGAAGGTGTGGTGCGCCGGAATCGGCGTGGATCCGGAGCGCATCGTCACCATGGGACAGGTGCATGGCAACGAGGTCATTCGTGTCCATGCGTCCGATGCGGGAAAGGGTGCGCGCGATCGTGGAACCCATGTGGGCTTCGGAGATGCGCTGATCACCAACGAGCCCGATGTGGTGCTCCTCACCCTGCATGCCGATTGCCAACCGATCCTGATGGTTGATCCGGTGAACCGCGCCATAGCCGCCGTCCATGCAGGCTGGCGCGGCACAGTGGCAGACGTTGGTGGTGCGACGGTGGCGGCGATGACCCGGGAGTTTGGCACCGACCCGGCCGAACTGCTGGCCTACCTGGGACCTGCAATTGGGCCTCAGGCCAATGAGGTCGGGGACGAAGTTATCGATGCCTGGCGCCAGCAGGCTGTGAACATTGGCGATGATGCTGAAACCCCCGTCCTCAAGCCTGGGCCAAAGCACCATTTCGATGTACCGATGGCCAATCGACTGCTTCTGCGCCGCGCCGGACTCCGTGACGAATACATCGAATCCTCTGCCATCTGTACCCGATCGAATCTCGATTCGTGGTTTTCCCATCGGGGACACGGTCCAAATGCGGGGCGTGAAGGTGCCCTGATCGCCATTGTCGGAGACGGTTAGTGATTACCCCTGAGTTTCGGAACGAGCTGGATGAGCTTCGCCAGCGAATTGAGGCAGTCGAGTCGCGGGTGAGGAACGCAGCCCTTTCAGCTGGTCGCGATCCTTCTTCCGTCACAATCGTCGCTGTCTCGAAAACCTTTCCGCGTGAACTGGTCGATCAGGTTTATGCACTGGGTCGCTCCACGTTTGGAGAAAACAGGGTTCAGGAAGCGCGGCATAAGTTCAGTGACGACCTTCCGGCCGACATGCGCATCAACATGATTGGCCATCTTCAGTCCAACAAGGTGCGGCAGGCGTTGGCCATCTTTGATCGTGTCGAGTCGGTCGATCGAGCTTCACTGGTCGAGGCGCTCGAGCGAGAAGCCGCACGAATTGACACGCGGCTTTCGGTGCTCATGCAGGTCAACATCGGCCGCGAAGCGCAAAAGTCCGGGTGCAGTTTCGAGGAGGCCCCTGAGTTGGCCAGGCTTATCGAACGGTCGCCTCACCTCCGCCTTGACGGCTTGATGGGCATTGCGCCCCTCGTCGACGATCCGGAACTGGCACGGCCCTGCTTCCGGGATTTGCGGCTTTTGCGCGATCGCCTGCGGAACGATGAGGGCATCGAGTCGGAGCTTTCCGTGCTTTCGATGGGCATGAGCGGCGATCTCGAAGCCGCCATCGCCGAGGGTGCTACCCACGTGCGAGTTGGCTCTGCCATCTTCGGCCGCAGGTAGGACCGCTACTGAACGTGACCCTGGCTTGAACGCCGTCAACGAAGAGTCGCGAACCAGACGACGCAAGGTTAGTGGCGGACGCTCTCGCGACGCGGAGCCGGTTCCCGTTCGTGAATTCTCAGCGCAGCCACGAGTTCCCGGTAAAGATCGTCGGCAACCAGCAACTCTTCGTGCCTGCCCTGGGCACGAATGACTCCACCGTCCATCACGATGATCCGGTCGGCGTCGATGACGGTCGAGAGTCGGTGCGCGATGGTGATCACCGCCCCTTCCTGGGATCTGGCGCGAATTACTCGCTGGATCGCGGCCTCGGTGATGCCGTCCACCTGAGCCGTCGCCTCGTCAAGTAGCAGGATCTCGGGGGTTCTCAGGATCGCCCGGGCAAGCGCGATGCGCTGGCGCTGGCCGCCTGACAGTTCGGAGGCCAGTAAAGATGTGTCGAGACCCATGTCTAGGCTCTTGACCTTCTCGTCGAGCAGGACTTCCTGCAGGGCACTCCAGAGCTCGTCTTCCGAGGCCTCGGGGTGAGTGAACAGCAGGTTGTCGCGAATCGTGCCAGGTACGATCGGTGTCTCCTGCTCCACATAGGCGAAGTGACTGCGCACCTGCCGATGCGTCAGCGCTGAATAAGAGGTTCCATCGATCCGGATATCTCCGCTGTCTGGCTCGATGAACCGCAGCATCAGTGAGAAGAGCGTGGTCTTGCCCGCGCCTGACGGTCCGACAATGGCGACGTGGCCGTGATGCGGGATGGTGAACGAGATGTTACGTACGGCAGGCTCGAGCTCGACGCCGTACGATGCCGTGACGTCGTCAAACTCCAGGATGACGTCGGGCGCTGCCGGAGTCACTACGTTCGACGCTCCGGTTCGATGGACCGTTTCCGTTTCAAGCCGAATGTCGGAAATCTCCTTGATTCGGCCCGCTGCCGCGAGACCTGATTGCAACGTTGTCAGATTCTGGCTGATGTCCATGATCGGACCGAGCAGGCCAAAGGCGTAGAGCAGGAACGCAATCAACGAGGACACTTCCATTGCGCCCTCCGATACGCGCCAGGCTCCGAACCCCAGGATCACGACGATCGCGGCCTGAATCCCGGCGAAGGCCACCACCCAGGCAACGGCGGTGCGCTTCACCGAGCGAATGCTGTGATCGGCAGAGGCAGCCGCCTCATAGATGACCCGCTCCGCCTGCCGGTCTTCTGCCCGGCTGGCCTTGACCGTCCGGATGGCACGCAAGGCGCTTTCGAGCGTGCCGCCCAATCGGCCCACAGATTCCTGCGCCTCCTGTTGAGCGCGGGCAATACCTGGCATCAGCAGGACGAAGATCACGACGATCACCAGCACGGAGATCACCGTGGTGCCGAGTAGGGGCAGATCGAGGAATCCCATCAGGACCAGCGATCCGATCATCATGATGACGCCGTTGACCAGCCCAACGATTGCGGAGGACGCCGCCTCCCGCAGCAGGAGCGTGTCGGAGGTAACGCGGGTAACAAGCTCACCTGCTGGGCGGCTGATGATCTCGCCGACCTGGGCTCCGATAAACCGGCGGACCATGCCTGCTCGGGCCTCCAGCACGATACGCTCGGCCAGAGTACCCATCAGGATCCACTGCCAGAGAGCCAGGATCGATCCGGCCACGAGCATACCCAGGAGGAGAAGGATGGGGCGCCGAATGCCAGACTCTTCGTTCAGTCCGTCAAGCACCCATTTGGTCACCATCGGTCCGGCCAGGCTGGCGGCGGAAATCAGGAGTCCCAGCACCAGGCCAAGCGCAATCGTCGGCAGGTGTGGTCGCGAGAACGACCAGAGGATGCGCCAGCGCGCCGCCTGTTCGCTCACGATCGGCCTCCCGGTCTGTCAGCTGCGAACGTCATCGCTCGTCCTCGGTTCCTGTCCATTGATGAAGTCGCGATGCGTGTGGTGTCGGGC
>JAEZJB010000320.1 GCA_023415845.1 Chloroflexota bacterium
CGGAGAGCATCAGGAACGACCCGAACGGCGCGGCCTGGTCTGCGACATCGGGAGCGTGCCAGAGGCAGATGGAGGCGGCATCGACAGGAACGTCGCGGTAGGCGGCCTCGAGGTCCGGTTCGCCAAGGAGAGAATCATCGACGCCGACGATCCAGAGATCGCCTCGGCCAGTCTCGATTCGGACGGCCTGGTTCTCAAGGATGCGGAGGCCAACCTCTTCCAGCGGCGGCACAACCCGCTCACGGAGATTGGCGAGATCGTGATTGCCCATCACGCCGAACGCGCCCAACCGGCCAGTAGCTGCCATCTCTCCGATCACGGGAGCGATCTCGGTGATGAAGCGAGGCGACTCGCAGATGAAATCGCCGCCGAAGAGCACGAGGTCAGGCTGGAGCTTCCGTAACTCGTCGACAACGGGGAATAGGTCGCTGGCGCGGAAATGCGGACCAACGTGGGTATCGGTCACGAAGGCGATGGTCAGGCCGTCGAGCGACTGGTGCTTGCGAGGCAGCTGCACGGCAACATTGCGGACCTGCATGCGGAACGGGGCGACGAAGCGTGACCACCAGGCGACGACGGCGCCGATGGCCACGATCGCGGCAAACAGGATGGCGATGGTGGCGCGGAGGCCAGGACGGGACCGACGGCGGGAGAAGAGACGTCGAGGCATCAGAGACCTGTGAGGGCGGCAAGCACCAGGCCCGCGCTGGCGAGGATGCCAAAGCGGAGGTGGAGGCCAGCCGATTTGCGCACGATTCGATTCAGAGCCGCCGGGGCGGTTTCGGTCGAAATCTGGCGCGTGAGGCGAACAGCGGTAGGCACGGCGACGAAGACCAGAAGCAGCGGCCAGGTCGTGGGTTCGAGGATGACCATCGCGATGGCGCAAACAAAGGGCAGGAAAACGAGGCATGCGTACTCGATGGTGGCGGTGTGGCGATCGAGGAGATTGGCCAGCGTGCGCTTCTGCTGACGGCGATCGGTCTCGATGTCACGTACATTGTTGGCGTGGAGGAAGCCGGCCGAAAGCAGACCCATGGCGGTCGCCAGGAGGGCCGATTCTACGGTAACTGTACCGGTATTGACGTAATAGGCCCCCATGACCATTCCGATGCCCATGGCGAGGAAAACGGTGACCTCACCGAGTGCATAGTAGGCGAGGGGGAACGGTCCGCCGGTATAGAAGAAGGCAGCAGCGGCGCTGAGGATGCCGATCCAGAGGACGACCTGGCCCATCTCGGCAATGATCGGGAGGGCGGCAAGGAAGGCGCCGGCGAAGGAGACAGCAATGCCAAGCCGCATCTCGGCGTGGGTCAGGTGGCCGGACTGCAGCGCGCCACCCTGTCCCAGCGTGTCCGCGCCGTCAACGCCACGCTTGTCGTCGAAATAATCGTTGGTCAGGTTGCAGGCAGCGTGGGTCAGGACCGAGGCGACGAGCATGAGGGCAAAGAATCCCCAGCGGACCTGGCCATCGACCAGGGCGAGGGCGGTGGCGGCGATGACCGGGATGGTCGAGGTGGTGAACGAGAACGGACGGATCGCCCAGAACCAGGTCTTGAGGGACGACGAACGCTGATCGGCGCGCTTCCAGGGCAGCGCCCAGGCCTCGACGACACCGAGGGCGAGGGTCAGGGCCCAGCCGAGGATGGCGGTGCCGGCGAGGCCGACGAACATCGGCTTGATGCGGAGGGTCTGGTAGGAATTCCAGATGACGTAGCCGAGGCCGTCCTTCGCATTGACGAACTCGGTGCCGACGACGACGACCAGCGCAAACCCCATCGCCAGGCGGAGGCCGGTAAAGACCGAAGGCAGGGCACCGGGCAGGGCGACGGTGGTGAAGAGTTCCAGGCGGGACGCCCCAAGGTTCTTGGCGACGTCGGTGAAGGTGCGATCGAGTTCGAGAACGCCTGACATGGTATTGAGCGCGACGAGGAAGAAGATCGAAAGGGCAACGGTGACGAGTTTCGACGTCTCGCCAATGCCGAAGACGATGATCATCAGCGGCAGGATCGCGATCTTGGGAATGGCGTAGATGACGGTCGAGATCGGCATGAAAAAGGTGCGGACTGGCCACCAGATGCCCATCGCGAGGCCAAGGATGACACCAGGAATGGCGCCGAGGGCGAAGCCGAGGAGGATGCGGCGCGTGGTGATCCAGGTCTGCTCGAGGAGGCTGCCATCGCGAATCATGCCCTCGGCGGTGACCCAGAGTTCGCTGGGGGCGGGCCAGAAGATCGGATCGATGGTGCCGGTGCGGGAGAGCAGTTCCCAGAGACCGATGACGAGGGCGGGACCGGCGAGCGTGAGCAACAGCTCGATGACGCGGCGCTGGCGGAAGGGATCGCGGGGAGTTGAAGAGGTGCGGTCACTCATCGGACGAGTGCCCCCTCCTGCCGCTGACGGGCCGTTGTGACCTCGTCGCGGAGCAGTTCCCAGGTCTGGGCGAAGAGGGCACCGAACGCGGGATCGGTGCGGACCGACTCCATGGTGCGGGGACGGCCAAAGGGCACATCGATGATGGCGCGGACGGTGCCGGGCTGGGCGCTCATGACCACGATGCGGTCGGCGAGGGTGATCGCCTCATCGATGGAATGGGTGATGAACACGACGGTCTTGCCGGTGGACTCCCAGATGCGGAGCAGTTCCTCCTGCAAGAGGAAGCGAGTCTGCTCGGCGAGGGCTCCGAACGGCTCGTCCATCAGCAGGAGTCCGGGGTCGACGGCGAGGGCGCGACCGATGGCGACCCGCTGGCGCATGCCCTCAGAAATCTGGTGCGGGTAGACGGAGGCGAAGGCGCGGAGTCCGAGGACACCGAGCAAGCGATCGACGGTTGCGGCGCGGGTGGCCTTGTCGACCTTCGCCAACTTGAGGCCATAGCCGATGTTGTCGGCAACGGTCAGCCAGGGAAAGAGCGAGCGGCCCTGAAAGACGACGGCGTTGGTTGGCGGCGTGCCATCGGGAGACGTCACGCGGAGACTGCCGCTGGTGGGATGGTCGAGACCGGCAAGCATGCGGAGAAAGGTGGACTTGCCGCAGCCCGAGGGGCCAACGATGACACAGAACTCGCCCGGCTCGATGGCGAGGGTGAGATTGCGGACGGCGTCAATTGTGCCCGAGGGGGTGAGGAACTGACGTCCCACCCCCTCGGCGATGATGCCGGCGCCCGTAGCAGTGCTGAGAGCCGAGGCCTGGATCACGGTTCGAGCAACTCCAGTGCGGCCTCGGTGTAGGTGGTGTTGACGACGCTGGCCGGGTTGAGCAGGTCGTCGTAGTCGAGGAGACCGCGATCGGCGAAGAACTGCTGGAGACGCATCACCTCGTCGAGATTGATGGCCCCGTCCAGGGAGTAGACGGGCTTGACCGAGGCTGCGACGAGATCGGCGGGGACTTCGGTGTACTTCTGGATGATGGCGAGATTGAGCGGATCGTTGAAGTTCTCGGTGAGATCGTGGGAAGCACGGAGGTAGCCAGCGATCACACCGGCGACCACGTCGGGGTGCTCGGCCATCCACTCACTGTTGCCGAAGATCATGGTGGCCTGGATGCCAGCGACGTCCATTTGCGAGACGAGGCGAACGGCGAGGCCCTGTTGCTCGGCGGAGGTGGCGACGGGCTCACCAACGATCGAGGCGTCGAGGGTGCCGGCGTCGAGAGCGACCACCGCATCCGGGAAGCTCATGTACTGGAGGTCGACGTCCTCGATGGTGAGGCCGCCGGTGCGGAGGGCGAGATCGAGCCAGAGCTCGGTGGCGCCAGGCGCGTTGACAGCGACCTTCTTGCCCTTTAGGTCGGCGACGGAGGTGATGGCGCCACTTTCGCAGGCCTTCTTCGAGATCATGAGGGGCGAGGCGACGGTGTTCGACTCCATGTGGCCGGGGGCGACGGCTTCGACGTCGAGGCCCTGGTTGATGGCGTTCCAGAAGGCGGGACCGATGCCACTCATGGCCATGTCGAGTTCGCCGGTGGACGCCATGAGGACCATGTCGGTGCCGCCCGGGAGTGGTTCGAGCTGGAGGTCGATGCCGTTCTCGGCGAAGTATCCCTTTTCATAGGCGACATAGATCGGGGCATAGATCGAGAGCGGGATGTAGCCGAAGCGGACGGTGGTGGCATCGTCCGGGGCGACAATGGGCTCAAGCTCGGGCAACTCGACGGGGGAGGCGGACGGGGTCGCCGACCCGATGGCATTGCAGTCAATACCCTGAGCGGTGGCGACGCCTCCGACGGGGGCCGCCGCCAGCATCAGAATGCCGACCATGACCAGCAGGAGGGTGGCGAGCCGCCCTCGTTCTCCGCGTTGAACCATCAACGTAACTCCAGCAACCAACGGGCCGATTCGCCCAGCGTGGCGAGGACCATCCTCGCCACGCACCATACGCCTTGGGAGTTCCGGGCAATCACCGATTGGGGACGCCTCAGGATGTGGCCGACCCTGGGATCAGGAGACGGCCTGCAGCTTGATCATGGGTTTGTAGGCGTTTTCATGCTCTTCGGGAACATCGAAGATGCCGTTCTTGCGGTCTTCGACGACGGCATGAATTTCCTTGGTCAGCTCTTCGAGCATGTCCTCTTCGAGGACGGTCTTGACGATGCGGCCCTTGCGGAAGATGACGCCCTTGCCGTTACCGGAGGCGATGCCGACATCGGCATCCTTGGCCTCGCCCGGGCCATTGACCACGCAGCCCATGACGGCGACGCGGATCGGCTCGGTGACCTTTTCCAGCACCTTGTCGACCTGGTTGGCGAGGGTGAAGAGATCGACCTCGACGCGGCCGCAGGTGGGGCAGGCAATCATGGTCGCGCCCTTCTGGCGCAGCTCGAGTGACTTGAGGATTTCGTAGCCGACGAAGACCTCTTCGGTCGGGTCGGTGGTGAGGGAGACGCGAATGGTGTCGCCGATGCCCATGGCGAGGAGGGTGCCGATGCCGACGGCGGACCGGACCGACCCGGCACGGGGGGTGCCAGCTTCGGTGACGCCGAGGTGGAGCGGATAGTCGTTCGGGAGGGCGGCGAAGCGCTTGTAGGCCTCGACCAAAACGGGGATCTCGAAGGCCTTGAGGGAGACCTTGGTATCGTAGAAGTCGAGGTCTTCGAGAATCTTGATGTGCCCGAGCGCGGAGCGGACGAGCCATTCGGCGCGGAGTTCGACCTGGGTGGCACCGATGGCGGCCATCTCGTCGACGTAGTCCCTGGTCATCGGGGCGACCGAGCCGAAGTTGACGCCGATGCGGATGGGTGTGCCGCGCTCCTTGGCCATGGCGACGACCTGGCGGACGTGCTCTTCCTTGCGGATGTTGCCGGGGTTGAGGCGAAGACCGTGGATGCCGGCTTCGAGGGCCTTGAGGGCGAGGGTGTATTCGAAATGGATGTCGGCGATGAGCGGCACCGGAGAGTGCGGAATGATGTCGGGAAGGGCGGCGGCAGCCTTGCGGTCGGGGACGGCGATGCGAACGATTTCGCAGCCGACATCGGCGAGCTCGTTGACCTGTCGCAGGACGGCGGCCGGGTCGCGGGTATCGGCCGTGGCCATCGACTGGACGCGAATGGGGTACTCACCGCCGAGGGCGACGTCGCCAACGTGAAGCACGCGGGTCTTGCGTCTTGGTGCCAGAAGGGACATGGAGTGCTGGGTCCTTCGAGTGATGCCGGACGATGGAGGCCAGGACTTGATGAAGACGGTCCAACCCCGGCGGAGGCGGTCGGCGAGCGACCGGAAGTCATCGTATATGGTACGACGCCGGGCGGGTTGATGTGTTGTGAAACCTTCACCCTTTTGACTGGGACAGCGGAGGATTACCCCGCGGTTCGGCCGGTGACACTTTGAGATCCAGGGTCTGTGTTGGGAAACCTCGAATCTCATCCGAAAAGAACGTGTCACCGAAGCGAACGTTGCAGCCAGTCGAGTGCCGCGTCCGACGCAGCACTGCCCCAATAGAGTTGAAGCTCAGGCAAGAGGAGAGCCCAGCACGAGTGCTGGGCTCTCCCGTCGAAATCTGGTCTGAAGACCGATGAGGTTTTGTTCGGTCAGATTGTTCTAGGGGAAGATCGAGCGACCGTCGATGATGCGGCTGACGTCGCCGAAGGCCACGATGAACATGATGCCGAGCAGGATCACCATGCCGGCGAGGTGGACGAGTCCCTCCTTCTCGGGAGAGATGCGGCGTCCGCCACGCAGGACCTCGATGAGGACAAAGAGGAGGCGACCGCCGTCAAGCGCAGGCAGGGGGAGTAGATTGAGAACGCCGAGGCCGACCGAAATGACGACCATGATGGTGGCGATGGTGACCCAGGCGGGAAGGGCACTCTGGGTGAGCAACTCGCTGGTCATCTGCCCCATGCCGACAGGTCCGACCAGATCGTCCGGATTGACACCCTGGGTGACCATGTCGCGGAGGCCAGCGAAGGTGCCCGTGGTGATATCCCAGAACTGCGCGAGCCCCTCGGGGATGACCTGACTGGCGGGAACGGATTCGAAGGTGCGGGCGACGATACCGTCAACGCCAAGCGCTTCGTACGGGCTGTCGACGCGACCATTGACGCCAATCACCTCGATGATGGAGGAACCGCTCTCGGCGGCGGGCACAGCGAGGTCGATTGTGACATCGCGACCTTCGCGCTGGACATCGACAGCGACGGTGGATCCTGCAGCGGCGCCGAGCAGATCGACGAATGACTGGGCGTCGGTGACGGGCTGGCCGTCGATCGCGACGATCTGGTCGCCAGGGTAGAACATGGCCTGCGCGGCGGGGCTGCCCTGCTCGACCTGGGTCAGCACCACGGCCGGTGTCGGCAT